>DATBXH010000258.1:0-5804 GCA_036514375.1 Bacteroidales bacterium
ACTTGGGTGGGCAAAACCAATTGACAACGAACAACATTACATGCAACGCTAACTGTTATGAAGAAAGGAATGGAAAACCGGAGCACGAATAACAGAACCTTTGACATGGATAAATGGGATACAGGCGAAGTGCGGCTATACAGACTAAAACAAGATATACCCGAAGTACTTCGGGTATATAAATGTTGCCAGCCATAAAAAGAAAGTTCCTCCGTTGATTGGTCGGCAGAAGATGACCTAAAACAAGTGGTTGGATACATTCCTCTCGAGGGAATTATATTAAAACAAGTGGTTGGATGCATTCCTCTCGAGGGAAATACATTAAAACATGTGGTTGGATGCATTCCTCTCGAGGGAATTACATTAAAACATGTGTATTTACCCAATTCTCAGAAAAGAATTATAAAAAAGCAAATGTTGTACTTTGAAAGTTAATAACCAGAAAGAATAAAAATTTACGGCTGGCAACACAGTATATACTCCATAGGGGTTTTTGAAGTATGCAAAGCGCATCACTCGCAGGCAAGGTTCTTATCGGTGGATAGTGAATCGTCCACGAAATCCCCTACGTAGCATATACTCAACGTTTAGCCGTAATATTAACAAAAACAGATAATATTGACAATAAATAATATAACCAAATGACCTCATACGAATTATTTGAATTGCACAAGGAAATAATAACTGAATTGACAGAAATTGGTAAGTACATATCTGATATTAAAAAGATTGAACAGACAATTTCTGAATCAAGTGATATTCTTATGCAACCATTACTTAAGAACGGACTTCATCAAAATACCCTAAGTGTTATTAACCAAGAACGAGAAAAAATCCTAAAATCATTTAATGATTTCGTTGATCATTTCGATATCTTAAAATATCATGAGATACTAATTCGTATCAAGCAGAATGTAGAGCAAAAAAAGAGTTAGACAGATTTAAGGATTTTAAGGAGGAATTCGGTCAAATAGATGAGATTATCGAACAAATAGAAGTGACAACAAGTAAAATCTACGAATATATTAGGACTAAAAATGGGGGTATTCTAGTAGAAGTATTAAATTATATCATAAAAACTGCTAATCTTTATGATAATTTTGACTCGTCATACAATCAATTAGAGAAATTTATAAATAGACTTGAATTTTCCCATGATATTGAAAAAAATGAGAATTATAAAGAATTTCAATTTCATTTTTATAATTCTAATTTTAAGTATAAAGATTTCTTAAATAATCTGACTTCTATTGGGATTCTTTACAATGAATTAAGATTGGTATTTAATGTAAATGATTTTGAATTGCAAATAATTAAAATAGAATCAGGTTCGCTTCTTGGTAAAATATTAGGAAATGATAATATTATTGAATCTTTGGCTTATTTATTAAAAAAATGTATTGACCTAATCTTTAATAAATTCACACTTGAAGGCAAATTATTGCGTAAAAAAGAATTAATGGATTTCATTGAAAAAAGTGCGGAATTTCCTAAGAAATGTGAAGAATTAGGTTTGAAACTCAATGAAGACCATAAAAACCTTGCCAAAGAAAATATTTCAAAAGCTTATGCAGTTATTTCAGGTGAAATATTAAAAATGGCTGCGCAAAGTTATAAAATTAGTATAGATAATGAAGTATTTTCAATTCAAGATAAACTGACTGAAAAATATTTAGAAGAAGGCAAGAAATTAATTCTGACTGAAAATACTACGGCTAACAATGGGTCATAAAACAAGCTGGTTTTACTGGGCTTTCGAGCGTTTCGCCCAATCTAACTTTTTTATAACTTGTTTGGCGAAAACCGATTGACAACGATAACATTACATGCACCGCTAACTGTTATGAAGAAAGGAATGGAAAACCGGAGCACGAATAAACGAATCTTTGATTGGGAAATAGGGGAAGTAAGGTTATACAGCTTATTTGATTACATTAAAAATAATAATAAGCAAATATTATGACTAGTTCCGCTAAAACCATAGGAGAATCGATTAAAAGAATTAAATCCTTTTTATCTGAGGCTTATCGATATTTTTATCGTTCTCAAAATAATCCTGCCGATATTTATGATGATGATAATGATTTCTGTGAATACTATTTAGAAAAAGCCTTTATTAGTACGCTAGTATTACTAGAAGTTCTCTCTTTGAAGGACACTTATGATAAAGTCAATTCACTCTATTTAAAAGCAAAAAAAGAAGGTGTCAGTAAGAGTAGGATGGGCATTGAAGATCCATACTTAGTTTGGGCGGCAGATTTAGACTACTACCTAGACGCCATTCTTGTATCTTTTGATTTAGATATCAAGAAAGATATCATTTCGATGGATCTAATGTCAATTCTAAGAGCAGCTCAATACACAATTACCGATATAAAATTATTTGACGCACCTCCGTCATGTGAGTCTGATGTCCATCTGAGAATAGAAGGATTATTGAAAAGTATTTTCATAGATTTAAAACATAAACCTCAGCTTACAAAGCCTATAAAAAACTTTGAGCCTGATACTGGTCTTCCTTCAATTAAAACATTAATCGAATATAAGTACATATCAAATAATAATGAAGCAAAAATAGTTGCTGAACAAATGCTTGCAGATACAAGGGGTTATTATTCGAGAGATTGGGATAGGTTCATCTATGTTATTTACGAAACTACTAGGATTAAACCTGAAAGTGAATGGAGAAATCTTTTTATTGAATGTAATGTTGAAAATGCTGAAGTTGTAGTTATTTCTGGTGTGCCAGCTACATCTAAAAGGAAGCCAAAAAGAAAAAACTCAAAATTATCATCGTCACAGAACTCACGTATAAATTCAAAAGCTAAAACAAAAAATACAGATTAATAAAGCACTGCGCACAACATGCAACTTAAAAAAAAGACAGAAAACTAACAATTAGATTATGAATAAAACTATTTTACTTTTTACTTCATTGGTTTTAATGATTGCTTGCCAAACGGTGAAGTCGCCAAAAGGAATTGCGGAAAATTCTCCAGAAGCATCCGTGATTAAATTTTTAAATTTTTATAATTCGCACTTAAATGATATTAGCAATTTTCGATTTGTTAACGAGATTAATCCAAATGATTCTAATGATTTCTATAGAATCAATTATTCCCAAACAGATAAGTATCTTGATTTACTTTTAAGCAGTGGGTGTATCTCTGAATCCTATATTAAAGCTCAAAAACAATATTTTAAAAATTGTGATTTAGAATACCAAAAGACTCATCAAAATGATGGCCCCCCAGCAGGACTTGAGGCCGACTTAGTAATGATTGCTAATGCTGACATTGAAGAGGAATTAGCAAAATTAGATAGTATTAAAGTGATTAAAAGTGAGATTAATGGGAATAAAGCAAAAGTGATTTTGCAGTTTATCTATAATGATAAAAAAACTTATGATTTATCATTAAAGGATAAAACATGGCAAATTGATAAGATTGAAAACCTAATAGAATAATAAAAGCTGCGCCCAACAATTTAAAAAATAAAGACTGCATGAGACATTTGACATTTTTGATAATTCTTTTTTTATTGAGTTGCAATTCAACAAAGAATACGCATGATTCTAAATTTGATGGATTTCATTATTCATGGGATAGCTTGACAAATCCAAAAGTATTTGTATATTCCAGAGTGGATAGTCCAAACATAAAATCATTTCAGTACCAACGAATTCTTATTCAAGGAAAGGATAGCTTTTTAATTAAGTCTTCTTTGACCGGAGATATGAGAGATTCAAGTAAATCTTTAATTACCGGACAAAGGGTTAACTTAATAGAGACATACATGATACAGAAAAATCCAAAGGGAGGCGATTTTAAAACTGCCAAAGGAGAAATTTTAGAAAATGACAATAATGATTTAATGGGTAAATCAAAAATAAAATTTATAAATCCATTTTACGAATCCGGAATCGCAATTATGGAATCGAATGGTAAGCTGGATACCTTATTGGCAGTTGATTATAAGAATATGTCTTACTCATGCTTAATTTACAGCAGTAAAATAAAGATCACAACGAAGCACAAATATATTCCTTTTGTAAATAAATCATTTGAAAAATCGATTAATTCTGTTGTAGCTAAAGGAATTGGATTGATTCAATATACAATGATTGATGCAGTAAAAGGTGAGAAATTTATTTGGAGATTAGATACAATTATGAATTATAAAGATTATAAAAAATAAACTGTTGCCAACAAGGCATATAAGTAATGGCGGGGTTTGTAGGTTGCCAAGTGTAGTACTTGTATTTAAGCTTCTGCCTCGGCTGATAACGACTCACTTCGGAAACCGCCACTACTCATATGCCAAACGTTGGCGGGCTAAAAACCGCACCTTTCTATTTTACATTCCGATTTTGAATTGATCTGAAAGTGCTAATTCGATTAAACCAAATTATTCTCCTATTCTGCGACAGGATTAGGCGATTGTGCATCTCTGCTTTTTTTAAGGTTTTACATTGAATTTATTTTGATTCAAATATTGTTTAACCTTAAAAAAGAAGAAAATGAAAAAGAATTTTATTGGTACTATCATTTTAGCGACAGTTTCTATCATATTGTCATCTTTTGTTCATTGCCAAAACGCAGTGAACTATGAGAATTATTTGAAAAGCCTACCATACCAATTGAAACCGGATGACAGAACGCCCCAGGTGTATGTAATGACTGCGGATTATAACGACTACGATCTTTTTGGAAATTTCATTAAAAAGAGCCGGGTGTCAGGAGAATGTACTCTTTTAAAGGATGGTTATGTTAAATGGAACAATGTAACAAGTTCTCATTCGCAGAATTTGAACGAACCTTATCCCGATGGAGAAAAGCAAAACTTTATGGAAAACTTTACATATCATCCTTCGTCAGGAGTACTCAATGATTCGTTCTTCAACAAAATACCCAGGGCTGATATTTTTGAGAAAAACCTTATTTGGGATATGACTATGTTCGAAGCGTTTGCCTGGTACAAGTGGGATTCATTACAATTAAATACCGATTTTTTAGCAAAGGATATGAATGCGGAAATTAAAATGCCGGGGGTAGGTACATTTGAAAACAAGGGCATACGAATTACCTGGACAGGAATAACAAAAACAAATGGTAAGCTTTGTGCTATTATTAAATATATGGCTATGAATAATCCATTAACCATGAGCTATCAAAATTTTACAATTAAGGGTAGAAGCCATTATTGGGGTAATATTTATGTGTCGTTATCGGATAAACAAATTGAATATGCCGACTTGTATGAAGATGTTTTGCTGGATATAAAAACGGATGGACAGGTATCCGGTTATAAAACAAATACTGTAAGGAATATCACTCTTAAAAAGATTCGGTAAATTTAAAAATATAAAGCCATGGAAAAAGTAATGATTAACAATTGGTATAAACCGAAAAAAGTCATCTTTCATCTCCGTTTGGTAGCGATTGTAGCAGTATTGGTCTTCATACAGGTTCTTATCATGAAGCAGCCTGTTATAAGTGAATATTCTATGTATACTTTTATAGTAGGAACAATTTTTATCGAAGTGTTTTCAATGTTGTCTTTTTTTATAACCAGGTTTGGTAAAGAGAGTAATAGCCGGCAGGAGTTCATTAGAAATGCTTTATTTGGCCTGGTAAGTTTGTATGTATTATGTTTAGTCAGCGGAGCTCTTGTTTTTTGTTTGTTTCGCGTAGTTTTGTACCTGGCAAAAGACCTTAACCTGGTCATATTTATGTCTGAATACTTTCATAACCAATTTATCCATGACGTAGGTGCATTAAGCATAGGATTGCTTTTTAGTGTCC
>DATBXH010000259.1:0-4747 GCA_036514375.1 Bacteroidales bacterium
AAAACAGAAAAAGACCTAATATAATTCCGCGTTTATACCCAAAACGCTTCATGATAAGGCCTGCAGGAACTGCCATGATGAAGTACCCTATGTACAGCGAAAATTGAACAAATCCTGATTGGGCCTTAGATACATGCAATATGTTTTGAAAATGCTTGTTCAGCACATCTAATAAGCCATGTGCAAATCCCCAGCATAAAAATAAGCTCGTCACCAGAATGAAAGGTAATAAGTAATTAGAGCCATCGTAACTTTTAATAAGAGAAACTCTTTTTTTCTTGTTTTTCATATATAAATGCTAATTGTTAACAAATGCATTTTTAATTTCGGAAATAGATAATTTGAAAAGATTCTCTGTAATCTGATTCAATTGCTCTTCTGTACCTGAGAAGTGGAATATTCGTTGTATATGGACGATTTTTCCACCAGCTTTGAGTTTTGCAGCCGGAGAAGAGCTTTCTATTTCATAAAACGGGCCCATGACAGATCCATCTGCTACCGGACCATCGTTATAAGAATTAACAGCATCTCCTTTTAAAGGATCATCTTGGTTTCCCCATTTTGAGTTCACATAATTCATCAGTTCTTCAGGCATAGAATACAACAGGAGAGTAAGAACCCTTTTGTCAGAGTCGTAACTACCGCAATATGATAAAGCACGTTTTGGTGAAATACCTATTTTACTTCTGTATTTACCGTCTGTCTTGAAAAAGAGAATATTATCCTTAACCAGTAACCGGTTTGCCGGTACTTTCCCAAAATAATCATCATTAACCTTGGTACCTAAATCCTTTTCACTTCCATCATGGAACGGAATAAACACAACACCCTTTTCAGATGGATTGAACATTGACAGCATCCAGATGGACAAAAGACCTGATTGAGCATTCCAATCATTATTACCACGGTTGATCAGCACATTTTCGGATTGGTAAGCAACATAGTCGAGAGAGTGGGGAAATGAAACATTCAGGTCGTTTTCTATTTCATTTCTTGTAAGTAATTTTACAGTTCTTTCGATGCCTATGTTTAAAAGCGTTCCGGAATAATTTTTAAGTTCGAAGTTCTTTTTGAATTTAACACTTCCGGAATCCTGAGAAACAATATCATAAGTTTCAGTATCAATTTCTTTAGGAACTACCCAATTTTCGAACACTTGTTCTTTGCCTTGCTTAAAATAGACAGAAAAATTACCACCTTCAGGCCCCAACCAAAGACGTTCCTCTCCTCCATAAGGATTAAATTGTTTACTTACTTTTCCTGATTTAATTAACTTGTAGTTAATCCATCCGAAGCTAGCACCTTCATTACCATTTGCCGTACTGGTCATAATTCTGCCCTGAAATGCAGGAATCAACAGAACCCGCCCTCTGGAATCGGCCCCTTTTAATTCAATGGTATTTATTTTATTCTCTGCAAAGAACGCTACATCATAACCATACGATCCCACTTTAAAATCTGTCATCTTGTTATTTGTTTTATTAGACTTATCTCCTCCCGAGGGAGTGCAGGCCATCGCTCCAAATAAGAGGAGCGTATAGCTTGCATAATTCATCGTTTTGTACCAACTTGTTTTCATAATATTTTTGGCTTTTATTTTTTTATGCACTAGAAGTATAGTGGTCCCAAATTTTTACAAGCCCTGAAATCGGCCCCTTCAGGTTCACTACCAAAAGCATTCCAAGTACTGGGACGGAAAATTTTTGCGCTACTTACATTATGCATACAAACTGGTATTCTTAATATAGATGCAAGAGTAATCATATCCGCTCCGATGTGTCCGTAGGAAATCGCTCCATGGTTGGCACCCCAGTTAGCCATCACAGAATAAACGTCCTTAAAGGGACCAACACCATTAATCTTAGGAACAAACCAGGTAGTAGGCCAAGTAGGATCGGTTCTTCTTTCCAATATAGTATGTATTTCTTCTGGTAATTCAACGGTCCAGCCTTCTGCTATTTGAAGAACAGGCCCTTGTCCCTTTATCAGATTTAATCTGGACATGGTAACAGGCATTTGCCCCGCTGTTCTGAAATGTGATGAAAAACCACCTCCACGGAAATAACCTAAGTTTCCGGGACACCAGTCAGTATGTTGAAGACATCTTTCTACCTCATAATCGGTTATATTCCACCACTCCTTCATAACGGGATTTCCTTGATTGTCTCTTTGTTGAGCAGTAGCATCCAAAGCTGTAGAACCTGAATTTATCAAATGAATGAATCCATTACTTGCTAAACCTGTAAGTTCTCTTCCTGTCACACGTTTCACTGCCTCCGGGCTCCAGTAAGTGCGAACATCAGAAAATATTTGCGCTTTATTGGTAAGTAATTGTCCAAATAGCATGGATACTGCGTTCAAACTATCATTTTCCGTTGCAAATACAAAAGGCTCTCTTATCCCATTCCAATCAAATGATGAATTAAGAATAGCTTCGGTAAAATCACCGTTAGGATAATAATCTGTCCATTGGCGCTGTCCCTGGAATCCACCCGCGATTGCATTTCTTCCTTTAGATTCTTCCCAGTAACCCATTTTAGCTAAAACAGGATTACCTATCATCAAATCGCGGCAGATAAGAGTCATTTTTACAACGATTTCCCATTCCCAGTCTTTTCTTTTCCTATCCGAAGGTTTTTTATTGGTATCTTCTCCTTCCTTACATTTCGATTTTACCCAGAATAAAGCTTTCTTATATTCCTCCTGATCGTATATTTCAAGATCAAGCCTGCGGCGAACTTCAGACATATCCACAAATTCTGTTCTCATTCCAAGGTAATCCAGGAAAAACTCAGGATTAACAATAGAACCGGCTATACCCATTGATACTGAACCTATCGCCAGATAAGTTTTATTCCTCATCAAGGCTACCGCTAATCCTGATCTAACAAATTGCAGAATCTTTTCCTTTACATCATCGGGAATGCTTTGGTCTTCTGCATCCTGTACATCCCTTCCATATATACCGAAAGCAGGCAAACCTTTTTGAGAGTATCCAGCTAAGGCAGATGCAAGGTAAACCGCACCAGGGCGTTCTGTTCCATTAAACCCCCAAATAGCTTTAGGAATAATAGGGGTAGTATCCATCACTTCTATACCATAACACCAGCATGGAGTCACTGTCAGAGAAAGGCCGACCCCTTCTCTTTCGAACTGATCCAGACACCGAGCTGCATCAGCAATTCCTCCAATAGTAGTTTCAGAAATAACGCACTTTACTTTTTCTCCACAAGGAAAACGTAAATTATCTTCAATAAATCTGGCAGCGTTTTTGGCCATATTCATAGTTTGAGCCTCAAGAGACTCTCTAACTCCTGTTTCTCCTTTAGTTCCTGCTTCTC
Organism: Bacteroidales bacterium; assembly: GCA_036514375.1. GTDB lineage: Bacteria > Bacteroidota > Bacteroidia > Bacteroidales > JAAUTT01 > JAAUTT01. The sequence goes on from DATBXH010000259.1 coordinate 3,342, forward strand.
TCCCATCAATCACAGGGCGGATCCCAACTTTGGGCAATCGACCAATTAATCTGTTTGCCATATTTTTTAAGTATTTAATAATTTATAATTATTATGGTATCGGATCATTAATCATGTTCCTGTTAATTAAAATTCAATCTCTATTCTTATTAATAAAGGATAAGAATCAGTAAATACCTGTTGAAAGTCAAATCTCTATTTTGAAATAATCACCCTTATTCATGTTTGTATAATTTTATCACAAAGCTTAATCGTTTAAGCACTATAAGAAAATAAATCGGTCAATTATCCGCATGATTTTCTTATAATTAACTTATGTTTTAATTCAATATGTATGATTTTGTCCTTCCCGTCAATTAAGTCAACCAATACTCTCACCGATTCTTTTCCCATTTCGCTGATAGGTTGTTCTACATACGTTAGAGGGGAATAAAAGAAATCGAACGACTCGTTTCCGTCAAAACCGACTAATGCTAGTTCATCAGGCACTTTTATACCGTATTTGCAAATGCAATATAATCCGGCTATCGACAATGAGTTGGTTGCAAAAAACAAGGCATCGATTTTTTTATTTTTGATGACCAAATCATTTATTGCATTTTCAATATCCTGCTCTACATTATCGAAACGGATTTCTTTTATAAAAGGCCCATAATTATTTTTTTGAGACGCAATTGCATCAACATACCCAGCAATACGTTCCTGCATGTGAATCAGTTTCGATTTATATGCTATAATGCCAATACGCTTGTACCCTTTTTTAAGGAGATAGCGTGTTGCTTCATTTGAGGCACTATAATTATCGAGGGTAATATAACTCGTTGATAATTCCGGAAAAAAACGGTCAATTAAAATAAAAGGAATATTTCTTTGGATCAGATTTTTAATTTGGTCTTCACTCCCTTCAGTGGGAACAATAATGAAACCATCAACTTGGCGGTTAATTAAAATATCTGTTAGCGCGGCCGATTTACTATTACTCTCATCAGAACTGCCAAAAATTACAGTATATCCGTATTTGTTAGCCTCATCTTCGATAAATCTCGCTAAGTACCCAAAAAATGGGTTTGCTATATCGGCAACAATCAATCCGATTGTTTTGGTTGATCCTTTTCTTAAACTACGAGCTATCTGGTTTGGTTTATAGTTTAATTCCTTGGCCACTTTCAATATTTTCCTGGCTATTTCAACTCCTACCCTCTTTTCTTTTTCCTGACCATTTAATACATATGAAACAAGAGCTGTAGAAACCCCAACTTTATTCGCAATATCTTTTAAAGAAACCTTTTTTGTCATACTTAAAAATACAGATTTATCGCTATCATTTCAGTCGTCTTAACCTATATTAACTTTAAAGAATTAAATTTTTTTTAACTTTTTAAAAGTTATATAATTGTTTAAGCAAA
>DATBXH010000260.1:0-4887 GCA_036514375.1 Bacteroidales bacterium
CATTTACAATACTTAAAGATGCTTCGGCTACAGCAATATACGGAGCCAGGGCATCCAATGGTGTTATATTAATCACCACAAAAAAAGGAGATAAAAAATTACACATTAATTACAATCTTGTTACTTCAATCTCATATAATCCTAAATATTTAAGTGTTTTAAACGGCGATGAGTTTAGAGCTCTTATAAATGAGAAATATGCCGGGAATACTGCGGTAACTTCGTTACTAGGCACAGCGAATACTGATTGGCAAAGTCAAATATACAGGACAGCCATTTCTCAGGATCATAATCTCAGCATTTCCGGAACAACGCTCAATACTCCCTACAGAGCATCGGTTGGATATACGAATCAAAATGGTATATTAAAGACATCTAACCTGGAAAGAGGGACACTTGCGGTAAGGCTTAATCCTTCGTTGCTCAAGGATCATCTTCATTTCGATGCAAATATTAAGGGCTCTTATACCAATAGCTCCTTTGCCAATACCAATGCAGTAGGAAATGCAGTATCGTTCGACCCCACGCAGCCTATTAAAAATAATGGTGCTTATGAGCAAGGTTATTACACATGGCTGTTAAATGGGAATGTTAATACAAATGGAGCCGACAATCCGGTGGCATTATTGGATTTAACATCGAATGGCGCAAAGGTTTACAGAAGCATAGGAAATCTTCAAACAGATTATCAATTTCATTTTCTGCCGGATTTACATGCTAATCTAAATCTGGCATACGACATTTCGAAAACTGATGGGAAAAATTTTGCACAAGACAGTACTTCATGGACTGATTTATACAACTTCGAAGGGGATAGAGAAAAATATACCCAAACCAGGAAAATGGAATTGCTCGAATTTTATTTAAATTATTCCAAGCAATTAGACGACCTAAAAAGTAAGATAGAGATTACCGGCGGCTATTCCTGGCAACATTTTTATGCTGAAAGTACCAACAAAATCTGGTATGGTATTTATAGCGACAGCATTGTCACGAATTCCCTGTTTAAGACACAGAATTATCTGTTATCCTTTTTTGGAAGGCTCAACTATTCCTTAATGGATAAATATATGTTAACCCTAACAGTACGTAATGATGGATCATCCCGTTTTAATGAACATTGGGGGTTATTTCCTTCCATGGCCCTTGCCTGGAAAATTAAAAGCGAATCCTTCCTGGTAAACAGTAAAGCGATTAGCGATTTGAAGTTAAGGGTGGGATATGGCTCTACAGGCCAACAGGATATTGGTACAAATGACTATCCTTATCTCGCTACTTACATGAATTCAATTAACTCAGCAGCTCAATATCCGTTAGGAGGTACTTTCTATGATTTATTAAGGCCTTCGGGATATGATAAAAACATCAAATGGGAGTCCACTGAAACCTATAATGCCGGACTCGATTTTGGTTTTTATAATAACAGAATTACAGGAACAGTTGATCTCTATTACAGAAAAACCAAAAATCTGTTAAATATTCTTCCTGTTCCGGCAGGCTCAAATTTAATTAATGAACTTATTACGAATGTAGGTAATCTGGAGAACAAAGGAGTTGAGTTTGCTATCGACGCGAAAGTTATATCTACTAAAAATTTGCTTTGGGAAATTGGTTATAACATTAGTTACAATGCGAACAAAATAACGAAATTAACTTTTACCAATGATCCGACATATGCCGGTGCTCCAACAGGCGGAATTAGTTCAGGAATTAGCAGTTATATCCAAATAAACAGTGTCGGTTATCCGGTCAACACATTTTATGTCTACAAACAGGTATATGATTCCAATGGTAAACCAATTGAAGGAGTATATGTCGATTTAAACAATGACGGCATTATCAATAACAGCGATCTTTATAGATACAAAAAAGCGGCTCCGGATGTTCTTATGGGAATTTCTTCCAAATTGTCCTATAAGAACTGGGATCTTTCATTTTCCGGCAGATTAAGCCTGAATAATTATGTGTATAACAACGTTGCGTCAAGCAATGCAACATACGCAGCTTTATATCAGAGCGAATTTTTATCGAATCCTCTTAGCAGCGTTAATAAGACCTTGTTTACCCATTCTCAGTCTTTATCTGACTATTATGTTGAAAACGGCTCCTATTTCCGTATGGATAATATAAGCCTGGGATACATGTTTAAGAATGTTATGGACTTAAAATTCAATGTGTATGCAGGAATATCCGTTCAAAATGCATTTCTAATCACGAAGTACTCAGGACTAGATCCTGAAGTTAGCAACGGCATTGATAATAACTTCTACCCACGGCCAAGGACTTTCCTTATAAACCTGAGGCTGGATTTTTAAATCTATTAAAGAAATTTTATTATGAAACAATATAAATTCGTTTATTTCGTCGTATTAGCCTACCTTCTGGCTATGTTTTCCTGCACAAAGGACTTAAATTCAGACCCTATCGATCCGAGTACGACCACGTCGGCAACTGTATTTAATAATCCGGCGGCTTATAAAGAAGCTTTGGCTAAGTTGTATGCCGGTCTTGCTATTACCGGTCAATACGGACCCAATGCGCCGGCTAATAATACAACATATCAGGATATCCAGGGGATGGACGAGGGTCTGTCTCAATATGTACGCCAGCTCTCTATTTGTGAAGATCTCACTACTGAAGAAGCCGTGTGGTCATGGAGTAATGATGCCGGTGGTACCATTTATGATATGCACTTTCAGAACTGGAATGCTTCAAATCAGGTAGTCAAAGGCATGTATAACCGTATTTACTATCAAATTGCTATATGTAACGAATACATCAGGGAAGTTTCCCCTAAAGTTGGCGGACTCTCAGGCAGTTTGAAATCGGACGTTTACAACTATCTTGCCGAAGCTCGTTTTCTCAGGGCTTTAAGTTACTATCACGCTTTGGATATGTTCCGGAATGTCCCTTTTGTTACGGAAAAAGACCCGATTGGTATTTTCTACCCTAAGCAAATTAAGCCTGATTCTTTATTCTCTTATATTGAATCAGAATTAAAAGCAATTACGGATGATAATAATCCTGTACATCTGATAAATGTTCCTCAAAATGAAAGCGACAGACAAACCTATTATGCCAGGGCTAACAAGGGTTGTGCCTGGGCCTTGCTTGCCAAATTATACTTAAATGCTGAAGTCTATCTTGGAACAGGAAAATCTAAATATAACGAATGCGTTACTTCCTGCAACAATGTTATTTCGGCCGGATATTCGCTTCATCCCACTTTCCGGAATCTATTTCTTGCCGACAATAATCTGAATAATCCTGAAATTATCTTTCCGGTGGCATTTGACGGCAACTTTACTCAATCCTGGGGAGGAACCACTTACTTAATTCTCGGAGCTGTTGTAGGTAGTATGCCGTCATCAGATTTAGGAATGACAGCCTCAGGGTGGAACGGATTGCGCGTTACCAAAACTTTTGTCAACAAGTTTACAACGTCTACCGATGTCAGGGCTATGTTCTATAAAAACGGACAGAATCTTGAGATTAACGACATCGGTACAGCAACAGACGGATATGGTTTTCAGAAGTTTTCTAATAAAACGTCTACCGGTGGTACCGGTAAAAGCGGGTCGTTCCCTGATACAGATTATCCCATGTTCCGTTTAGCCGATGTTTACTTAATGTATGCTGAGGCAGTACGCAGAGGTGCAACAAATGGAGATTTAGGTACAGCTCTGGGTTATGTAAATGATATCAGAAACAGGGCTTCGGCCGGAGCTATAACATCTTCAGATTTGACCCTTCCTTTTATTCTTGACGAAAGAGCCCGCGAACTTGCCTGGGAGTGTACAAGAAGAACGGACCTTATTAGATACGGTCTATTTACGAGCAGTTCATACGTTTGGCCATGGAAAGGAAAAACATCCGGAGGTTCGGGAACTGATGACATTTATAATGTTTTTCCAATACCAGCCTCAGATATGAGTGCGAATCCAAATTTAATTCAGAACAGTGGTTATTAAACTCATAACAACTTAGAAAGATGAAAAGAAAGATATATTTATATATTGTTTTAATTGGGTTATTGTTGCCATTTTCCTGCAAAAAGGATGAAACAAAAGTACAGCGGAATACAAATGCAACAGCCCCTACGATTATGAGTCCCTCCGGCGGCTCTTCGTTAACTCTTACGAAGGCAGACTCTGCCAAACTAATACGGTTTGCATGGAATGCTGCTGATTTTGGATTCTCTGCTGCGGTAGGTTATACTGTTCAGATTGACACTGCCGGTAACAATTTTAAAAATGCATCAAACATACTAAATGCAACAATTGATTCTGCATCAATAATTGTTTATGAGTTAGACCAAAAACTCTTAGCCGCAGGCTTCCCTCAAAACAAGGCTTCATCTATCGATGTCAGGGTGCGGGGAATACTCAGCGGACTAAATAATAGTCCTTATGCGGATACGGTTTATTCCAACCCTGTAACGCTATCGATTACCACCTTTAAAATCGGGAAAACATATCCGAAAATATTATGGGTGGTTGGAGACTTTCAATCCTGGAATAATACCGATGCCGCACCTACGTTATCACCGGTCGATTCTACACAAGGCACGTATGAGGGGTATATTAATATACCTTCGTTAAAATTTAAAATTGTAAGTGACCATAGCTGGTCCAACTCGGCAACTTATGGGGATGACGGGACTAACGGCGGAACGGCCGATAATGGAATTTTGAGCCAGGTAAATGGCGGGAAAGACATTATTATAAAAGATTACGGATTTCTTAAAATAAATGTCGATTTGCAGAAAATGACATACTCCACTTCTGCAAATACATGGTCCATCACAGGTGGATTCAATGGCTGGGCTCTCCCGGGTCTTAGTATGACCTTGACTCCTTCAACCAGTATTTGGACTGTAACAACAAA
>DATBXH010000261.1:0-2162 GCA_036514375.1 Bacteroidales bacterium
ATACTGTTTTAATACCATTAAAATAATTATCTGTCATCAATAAAATCAGAACTACTACGATGTTTCTACGGTGGGTATCCATGTTTGTTTCACATAATTTATAAAATTACATAGTGGTTTAAAGGGGGTGTTTAGAATGAATACATTTTCCACCTGGTAACCTTTTTAAAGCTGTTTCCCTAGATTTATATGCCCATGTAAACATAAATTTAACCAACCAACAGGCTTTCTTTTACTACAATGTATTTCAGTTTATGTTCTTATGAGCCGTTTTGCGGTTGTCTTTCCCATTGACTACCATTTATGGATTTCACTAATAACCGGCTTAGTATCCTTGTATCAGAAATCAATCTGGAAGCAAACCATGTCTCAGAATCACGAAAACTCAATTATTGTAACAATTTCCAGCATTTGCGGAGGCGTAAGCAAAACCATCACCTCACACCTGTTGCTTGCCAACATTACCTTTCCCGGTATCATTGAAGTTGCATTTTATGCTGCCATTTCTGCCCTTGTAGGTTATGGCGTAAAAAAAGGTATCGACAGCACAGTCATTTACTTTAAAAAACGCAAAAAATGAACAAGTGGCTGAAAATAGGTATTGCCGGAGGACTGGTTTTTGGAGCAATCAAGCTCTTCAAAATGAAAACCATGTCCGATAAACTCATTAGTAGTTTGTCTAATCCCCGTGTCCACAAGGTTGATATTAGCGGCATTTCATTTCGTACCGAAATCAAGCTTCAAAACCCCACCAAAAACGACATGGTAATAACCAAGCCAGTTGTTACCCTTACTACTGGTGGAAAATACATTACCAGTAACAGCCCTGAAAACAAAGAAATCACCATTAAACCGCTTGGAGTAACCAATATTGACACCATTGAACTGGTGATAGGTTGGACAACGCTTGCCGGTTATGTAGCCGGTATTATAGGCAAAATTCCGGCCCTTATTGCTGCTTTCAAGAAAAAAGACCTTTCCAGTTTAGCATCCTCTTTGGGTATTCCTTTAGAGATGAAATACTCGCTGTATGCCAACGGTATTTTTCACGAAGCTGACTCTCAAAAAATTATGTAATGAGCAACCATTTGAACATAGGGAGCATAACTTCCGGGTACAGGCCAATCCGTGACGGAAGACCTTTCGACCGCTATTTTGCCCAACCCGAAGAAAGGGACAGGATAATCATTGAGGATGGCGAAGTAGAGCAAACAGTGGATTTGATGAAACGGGTTGTTTGGAAATACATAGACGACACAAAGCGTATAGCCCAATATCTCAAAGGCCGCACGCTACTTGATACCTGCGAAAACATCTGGAATTTTCTTTATAACCACATACAATACAGGCTCGACAAAAGAGGGTTGGAACAATTACGCCGCCCAAACCGCAGTTGGACAGAGCGCAGGCAAGGTATAGACTGCGATTGCTTCTCTATATTCGTTTCGAGCATCCTTACAAACCTCAAGGTTCAACACAGTTTCCGCATTACCAAATACGATAAAGATGTATTCCAGCATGTGTACGTGATTGTACCACAGACCGGAGATTCTGACTACATCATAATCGACTGTGTGTTGAACCGGTTCAATTACGAAAAACCATTCACTGAAAAAAAAGATTTTGCCATGAGTTTAAACGGAATTAACGTAGCTGTGCTTTCGGGCACGGAAACAAACGATGTTATGGAGCTAGTTTCAGGTCTTGACGACAGGGAATTACTTGGATCAGACAATGAAACGGCACGGTTAGAGGCTATTTACGAACATCTGGTAAAAACAAGGAACATGATAGCCGCCAAGCCAGAACTAATAAACAGTGTGGACTATCCCCCGGCATTCTTAAAAATGCTCGATTATGCCATTGATAACTGGAACACACCCAACCGGGACAAAGCCCTGGAAATACTTTCTAAAAATGAAGATGCAATAAACCGATTGAACGGGTTTGAAGGTACGTTTGAAGAACTGGAAGGGATTGATGATGATTTTGTAAATGGGCTAGAAGAAACTAACCTGGAATTAAACGGCAAAAAACGTGGCATCAAAGGATTCTTCAAGAAAGTCGGCGAAGCAGCAAAGAAAGGTGGAAAACTGTTTATCCGTTTCAATCCGGTGACCATTGCAGCAAGGGGAGGGTTTCTGCTTGCCATGAAGATAAAC
>DATBXH010000262.1:0-2639 GCA_036514375.1 Bacteroidales bacterium
CACATACGTGTTACCCGGAATTCCCTGATTATTTGTTAAACCATAACCAATACGTAGTTTCAAATCATTGATAAATTTTACACCTTTTAAGAATGATTCATTACTAATCCTCCATGCAAACGCCCCTGAGTAGGTAGTTACCCAGCGACCTCCATCTGGAAAATTGGAAGAACCATCTCCACGCACATTACCCGTTAAAAGATATTTTTCTACCCATCCTAAATTAACCCGACCATAATAAGATTCCAAGGCGGCATTCGAGCCTTTTTCACCGGTGTTGGTCGCTGTGGTGGCATCTCCGGCATTAATAGAGGTTACATTATTGGATGGGAAATTTGTTCGTGTTTCAGAAGTATTTGCAAAAGTGGTAAATTGCGCGTCATGTCCAGCCATTAAATTGACGTGCAACTTATTAAACACGTGATTGTACGTTAAATAATCCCGAATAACTGGTGTATAACTTTGACCGGAAGAATAAGTGGAAGAATTGACATTATTTACAACCTTTCCAAATTGGTAAGTAGGCGTAAATTTATCTTGAGTTGAAAAATCAAAATTGCCGGATACCTCATTTCTTAAAGTGAAATCTTTTGTAAACTGCATTTCAAGGTACAAATTACCAAATATTTGGTTTCGTCCTTTCGTGTCGGTAACTAGCATTGCAATCGCAACAGGATTATTTACTGGTGTTATCCAACCTGCGGTATTTGTAACGCCACCCCAGGAGCCATCAGGATTTTTCACAGGAATATCAGGGGTTAAGCTTAATGATTGTTGAATAACTTCGGAAGTAGTTGAAGTTACATTTTCATCTACATGCGCCAATTGAAGGCTTGTTCCTATTTTCAACCATTTAGTGGTTTTATTGTCCAAGTTTAATCTTACGGAATATCTTTTAAAATCTGAGCCTAATGCTATTCCTTCCTGGTCAAAATAAGAGGCAGAAAGCAAGTATTGTGTTTTTTCATCTCCACCGCTTACCGTTAAGGCATGGTTGCTCATAGGGGCTTTACGAAATAATTCCTTCTGCCAATCGGTACCTGTTCCCAAATATTGAGGATTAACAAATTCCGCCCTGTTATCGAAACCCCAAACTTGGGCCCTCGCGTTAATTAGTGTTGCAAATTGCTGTAAATTTACGGTTGGTAGTTTTTTAGGTATTTCCTGGTAACCATAATTAAAATCGTAAGTTACCCTGGGAGTACCTTCATGGCCTCTTTTGGTTGTAATTACAATCACTCCGTTAGTGGCCTGCGAGCCATAAATTGCCGTTGCAGAAGCATCTTTCAATACATCAATTGATTCAATTTCAGAAGGATTGATAGTATTTAAAGGGTTCGACCCCGATCCGTCACCTGGATCGCTGGGAGTGGAAATTATAACCCCATCAATTACATACAATGGAGAATTTGAACCACTGATAGATGATACGCCGTGTACCTGCACCGAGACACCCCCACCCGGTTGCCCTGATATTTGCTGTACCATTACCCCAGCAACTTTTCCCTGCAATGCCTGGTCAAAAGTGGTAGGAACAGTTTTACGAAGTTCGGCTCCTGTAATGGAAGATACGGAACCGGTAAGGTCTTTTCGTTTTACAGAACCGTAACCAATTACAACAACTTCATCCAATTGAGAAATATCATTAACCAGTTTAACATCGATCGATGTTTGTCCTGCAACCGAAACTTCGTCAGAAAGAAATCCCAAATAAGAAATTACAAGCACGTCATTGTCAGTAACCTCAACTGAAAAATTACCGTCTACATCAGTAACTGTTCCGATATTTGTCCCTTTAATTCTGACACTTGCACCTGGTACTGGAGTATTATCAGACGTTGAAACAACCTTGCCGGTTACCTTGTGTTTTGCAGCTTCTTGTGCAAACAAGCCGGGCTGCGTAAAGAATTGCACAACAAGTGCAAGGCTAAGGAACATTGCTAAAAATCTCAGGCTTTGATGTTTCCTGAGTAAGGATCGCTTAACATCCTTTAGTTTGAACTTTTTTCTCATAATAATTTAGTTGTTTAATTAATAGTAAATCAAAACATAAATGATTAATGATTTTAATTACTTAATAAATTGAATTACCTTACCTAAAGACGGACTCCTTAATTCCGGTGCACCAGCCCTGTTTTATATGGCTATAATCCTTTTAACGGTTGGCAATGAAAATAATCGGAAATTTCTACCAATAATTAGTTCCACAACTGACAAGGTGAGTACTTGGAAGATCGTGTTCAACGAATTAAATAATTAGGCAGTTATCAATCTTATTAATATATCAAAACCGGAACAAATATATGCGGGTAGTAAAATGAGTGTTATAACCAAAATCTCATTATTTTAATTATAATCTCAGAAGATATTAGCAATTGATCGAAAATTATCTCATATTGATTTCAAAGGTATTTATAAAGAGTTAGTAAGTTACTAGTCAATGCTGTATCTTCCGGAAACATTTGTCCTTTAATTCGGGTTACTTTATTACAGCATGACGTGTCTTGTAACTCTTAATAGTTCCTGGTTGTGTTTTTGACAGTCGGTTAATCTGTTTTAGGAGTTATTATTTGATATTTTTCGCTTAAATGCATCAGACTAAAAAGATATAAAAGTCCATCGTAATAGGGATCTAAATA
>DATBXH010000263.1:0-9962 GCA_036514375.1 Bacteroidales bacterium
CGAATTCCTGCATTAAGCGTGAGCTTTTCAAACAAAGTTTGTTGAACAAAACCATAGATACCAAGTTCATAAACTGTTGTATCAACAAAAGTCATTGAGTTTCCACCTCCTATACCCTGTATGGCTTTTCCGCCGTAATTGGTATAGTCTCCCCCGATAGTAAGGCTGCTTCCTTCAAACAATTTTGCAGATTCACTGAGATTTAGTCCGTAATTGGCATCGGTTGACTTAAATCCATCAGAAAAATGATGATTACCAAAATTATAGAAAACCTTAGCCGTTCCAGCGCATTTTTGGTAATCATTATCTAATGTAAACGCCCAATATCCTCTTGTAATTTTCTGAGTAGCGCCATAAGTAGCATCTAATGTGTCGGGCCCCGGGTCGGTAGTTCTGAATTGGGCAATGCTAAAATCGGTACTGATCTTTAAATGGCTGTTTATATCGTAACCAAGCTTAAGGTAGCCGTTATTTATGTTGAAATCGGAATTTGGCCGGTGTCCATCGGTTTGGTCATGATTGAAGGAGGCAAATACGCTGAACTTATTTTTTTTATACCCTCCCGAAGCCATGTACTTCTGGGTGTTATATGAGCCATAGATCAGGCGGGCATCTCCATGAAAACCGTCCTGCGTTTGTTTTCGGGTAATAATATTGATGACTCCTCCCATTGCATTTGAACCATAGAGAATTGAAGCTGGGCCTCTTATTACTTCCACTTTCTCCACATCGGATGCTATGTATGCATCAGACAATGGATGACCAAAAATTCCCATATACTGAGGATGTCCATCAATTAATATCAGAACACCGGTGGTTGGATCTCCTCCAACACCTCTCATAGTTATTTGGCCAGCACCACCGCTGGAAACGCCAAATCCGGTAATTCCACGTTCGGTTACGAATAGTCCCGGAACACGACCATTTAAAACCGGAAGTAAAGCAGATTCGTTACTCTCTGATATCTGTTCGCGCGATACTACAGTAACAGCCATAGGTACATTATTTTTATTGACCTTTACCGGTGTTCCCGTTACAACAACTTCATCCAGATTAATAGATTTTGTTGTATCTGTTTTTTCCTGCGCGTTTAATGTGCAGGAGATACTAAAGGCCAACAATGATGCCAAAAGTATCCGGTTTAATTTATTGATTTTCATATCAAGTTTGTTTGGTGTTATTTTTTATTAAATTCGTGTTACTATTAGGGTAAAAAAATATTATTCTGCCCGGCTCATCACAAGTTTCCCATGTATAATACCTTTAATGCCTATTAGTTTATCAGATAATTCAGTTAGGCGATTCGCTGTGCCTTTCACCGCAATTATTTCAAGACAATTATCATGGCTTAGATGAAAATGTTGAGAAGAGAGAATAACGTCAAAATAGTTGTGTTGTATATCGTTTGATTTTGTGGTTACATCGCCTTTGTGATGATCGTAAAGTATAACAATGGCACCGGCAACAATGTTATTACACTGCCATTTTTTCTCAACGGTATTTTTTTCAACCAGGTGCCGTATCGCCTGAGAACGATTAGGTAAATTGTTTTCTACTACAAAACTATCTAAAGCTTTGAGCACATCATCTTCTAAACCAACCCCAAACCGGACTAATGACATGGTGCTACTTTTTAAGAAATCGTAACACAAATGTATGAACAAATCCGAAAAATCAAAATAGTTGGAAATAAACCCGATAAAATCATAAACAGGTATTTGATGTTCCGAGCATCGATGTCGACGCTCTGAGCATCGATACTTTCACTCTGAGCATCGATGTCGATGCTTTTTGCTACGATATCGATGCTCGGAGCATCGATACTTTTACTCGGAGCATCGATGTTGACGCTTTTTGTTACGATATCGACGCTCGGAGCATCGATACTTTTACTCGGAGCATCGATGTCGACGCTTTTTGTTACGATATCGATGCTCGGAGTAACGATACTTTTGCTCCGAGCATCGATGTCGACGTTCCGAGCTACGATGCCGATGCTTTTTGCTACGATCAAAAAACTCGATTAACAAGTTTGAAATCGAACAAAGGGAGAATCAGAAAGGAAGATTCAATTTGATCTATGTACGAAATAAAGAATAAATCTAATGCAGGAAGAAACCCGAATAATTAATTACTTTTACAATAAAATCTGCCCCTTTCAACTTTTTAGTAATAAACTAAATTTATGTGAACCGGGCAACTAAAAACAATTATAAAATATATGGGTAGAGGAAACGAAACATTTGGTAAAAAAGAAGTACGTGCCAAGAAAGATAAAAAAAGAAAAGAAAAAGAACAGAAAAGACAGGAAAGAAAGCAACAATCAAGGGATGGCAATAACCTTGACGATATGATTGCGTATGTTGATGAATTCGGAAAAATCACTTCTACTCCACCGGATTTATCTCAAAAACAAGTAATAAATGCCGAGGATATAGAAATTGGGGTACCTAGAAATGTTTTGCCGGAAACTGACGAAACGACCCGAAAAGGAATTGTCACTTTCTTTAACGACTCTAAAGGGTTCGGTTTTATTAAGGATACCTTAACTCAGCAAGATGTGTTTGTTCATATAAACGCACTCATAGAACCCATCAAAGAAAATAATAAAGTAACATTTGAAATTGTTAAGGGGCCAAAAGGACCAAATGCGATTAATGTTAAAATAGACAGAGAATAACTATTTTTCCAGCCTTGTCATTAATGCGTATCAGCTAACTTCTACTTTTATATGGTGTTGCAAAATAGGTTTTTGTTAACCGGTGATATTATTTAGGTTAGGGTTTGAGCACCCTATTTATACTTTAATTTTGCTCTCATCTTTTCTAAATAACGGTTACGGGCTTCTTCCGCCGATGCCTCAACGGGAATAAAAATTTTAGTTCTTTCATCAATTACAACTGCCTGCATTTTACCAGTATCCGGCGATTTAAAAGAAACATGCTTTTTCTGGTCGTGCAGATAATAACTTTTTTCAATGGTAGGAATTGTATTTCCTTCATCTTTTTTCATAACTGTCAAAATATTAATTTGTAATATATAGCGCAAGGTATGTAAGATACCTTGGTAAGAAACAATATGGATAATGATAAGTTAACTTTTTATCATATTTCATTCAAAATACTTATTAAATCATTCATAAACAAGAAAACGAAGGTGTTTTTATCTTTATTGCCATGCCTGAAAAAAATAAACGCTACCAGATCCCTAAAAAAATCATTGCTTCAGTTTATTATTGCGTAAATTATTCTATTCGTTGCAAATAATTAATAATATTCATTACCTTTGCGACCTTGAGTATCTGATTTCAGAAAGACGTTTTTATCTTGCAGTTTATTTACTTGCATGTAAGCTAAATTATAGTACCCGCCTGTTTTCAAACTCATTCAATTTTATTTATTTAAATTTTTTTAATGAACATCTACATTGCAAATTTAAGTTACGACGTTAACGACGCCGACTTAAAAGAGTTATTCGAAGAATACGGTCCTGTATCTTCGGCAAAAGTTATTAACGATAAAATGACGGGGAGATCCAGGGGATTTGGTTTCGTGGAAATGAACGACGATGCCCAGGGTCAAAAAGCCATTGAGGAATTAAATCAGTGCGAATACGACGGTAAGGTTATAAGCGTAAACATTGCAAAACCCAGAACCGAACGTACTGGCGGTGGTTTCTCCAACAGAAGGAGTAACAACAACGATTACAACTCCGGGAGAAGGAGTTCCAGGTATTAAAATATTTACGGACTATTACATTTAAAGGCACCAAACGGTGTCTTTTTTGTTTTAACAAATTGTTGTCTTTCGATTACTAAACTAAAAAATATGTCCAGAGAAGAAACAATGGAAGAAATGGTAGCACGACGTAACAAATGGCTTTTACGTTTCTTTACCATGCACGGATACGATGTTCGTATTGTGGGTGATGCGCAAAAGCCTGCTGTTGTTTTAAACGATATGGCGGTGCTATCGTGTTATGTTAAAAATTTCGACCTTCATTTCACGAAAGAACCCTTCAGCGATGAGATTGTAAAAAGTTTCAAACTTAAGGCTGAGATAGAAGTCTCTAAACTTGAGCTGCAGGAAGCAATTGAACTATGCACACATCGTCCCGTATACAAAATCAAACTTACCGGTACCGATATGTTCCTGGTAGGATACAACTATCTTAACAGCGAAGAAGCCATGGGCCGTTATCCCGTTTTTGCCAAACACAAGCCCAAAGTTTACTTCGACAAAGAGTATACTGTTAAACTAGTTGAAAGTCTCCGTAAAGAACAGTATTCAGTTGAGATAGTCTAATACATTTATTTGATTTTATACCGAATAGGAAGAAAGCCTATGTGACATTCAAATTTTGCTACCGGACAGATGAAAATTGCCATGTAACACCCAAATATTAACACGTGACTTTAAAGAATAGATGCTAACAAATCCGGAGATGCTATACAACTAATCCGACTTTTTTATAACTTGAGTGGCAAAACCAATTGACAACGAATAACATTGCATGCAACGCTAACTGTTATGAAGAAAGCAATGAAAAAACGAAGCACAAATAACAGGGCCTTTGATTGGTATAAATGGGAAATAAGGGAAGAAGGGTTATACATCCTAGAACAGGATATAACCGAAATACTTCGGTTATATAAATGTTACCTTCAATACAAAAAAATGCTGCGATGATAATTACTCAATTGAATCATAGATCTGGGATCTAAAACTAACTTAATTGAATAAAAATGACCAAACAAATTTTGATTATATCGTTAATTGGGTTTATCAGCTTTTGCATGCAAGAGACTTACGGATGTGAGTGCTCTTATATTGGCTCTGATAATAAAACTAATCTGGATTTTGAAATAGAAAATTCCAGTTTAATCTTGACAGCAACTATAATTGAGAAACTTGATTCGACATATCCAGCTTATTATAAAATTAGAATAAATAAAACGTGGAAAGGTGACACTAATGGCATTACTATTCTAACAACAGGAACAGGTGGTGGTGACTGTGGTATGCTTTTTAAGATTGATACAGAATATTTGATTTATGGTGATTCTAACAATGGGAATATCTATACAAATAGATGTTCACGAACGATAGAATTAAGTAAAACAGGGGATATTGATTATTTGAATCATCTTTTTTTTAAAACAGGATATGACTCGGTACATTTTACGCCCAATGAACTAATATATTTAAAGAAAAATCTTATACATTCTGAATTAGATAGTCTTTTGAGTTCGAGTACTAATCTGATATTTTATAAAGATAGTTTGATTTCTAAAAGAAGTTTGATTGGAGTAAACCCAAATATGTTGGCTGTTGAATTTAGATATTTTTCCCTGAGCGATAGAAAACTTATAAATTCTAAAATTTTTAATGATTCTAAGAATGGAGTTTTAATACTTTATGACGGTTATTATCATAAACAGATAAAAAGGTACAAATTGATTAAGAAAATAAATAAATGCACTGAAGGCAACAATGCATATAAGTAATAGCGGGGGTTGTAGGGTTTTCAAAGGTAGTAATTCTATTGTAATTTCTGCCTAAGTTGACAATGACTCGCTTCGAAAACAGTCACTACTTATATGCCAAACGTTGGCGAATAAGTTGAAAAAATCGCACTTGCATAAGTTCTTCATGAAATGTAAATTTGTACAAAACAATGATATGCATAGATTGATTACAGATAATATAGAAAAAATCAAGACATTATGTATGATTCATAATGTAAAGGCTTTATTCGCCTTCGGATCGGTATGCACGGATAAATTCAATGATAAAAGTGATATAGACTTGCTCATTCCCTTTATGCCGATGGATTATGGAGATTATGCCGATACCTATTTTGAATTGGCTGATAAATTTGAGAATTTATTTCATCGACCAGTTGATTTAGTTACTGACAAATCTTTATCAAACCCATATTTTATTGATTCTGTAAATCAAACCAAGACTTTACTTTATGAATCTTGAGATTAAAAAGTATTTGTTTGATATACAGGAATCGGTTGATTCTATTGGAAAATATCTTGGCGATAAGCGTGATTTTACAGTATACTCCTTCTTAAATTTCTTTATCTCTGCTCCATCTCTTATTTGCCCCATTTTTTAAAACTTCATCCTTATCCTTACGTATTAAAAGGTACGTTTCAGGAGAACCTTTTAATCTGCCGAAACCACATATTGCTATTATTAGAATGTTAAAGAAGATAACCCAAATAATTAACCAGGGATGAGTGAACAGATTCTGAAAGCGCTCATGCAATTATTTGCAATTATTGCCAAACCTCAAAGCAACAGGTATGACCGCCGCTCTGTGGTCGAAAATTTCCTTCGGCGACAGTTAAATGCCGACCTGGTTCAGGAATATCTGAAGGTTTTTGATGATTTTTATGCGATTCACCAGCGCAGACTGGCAGAGGCGTCACGAAGCAAGAAACGCACCTCATCCAGCTCCGTAAGGGTTTTGCTTATCTGTACCGAAATCAACGAAGAACTTACACAGAAACAAAAAATATTTGTACTGGTCCAGTTGCTTGAATTTGTAAAATCGGACCAACCCGCTTTTGAAGGTGTAACGGAGCAGGAGCTTGAATTCTTAACAACAGTAGCCGAAGTCTTTAAAATCCCTAACCAGGAATTTAAATTGATTCATGATTTTATTCTGAATCCGGCCGGAAAACTTCCGGATTCAAACAAAATAGTGATTATCAACGATCAGAAGGTTTTTCATCATCATCGCGTACGACATATTTATTCCGAATCGCTGGAAGGTCAGGTCAGAGTCCTGCAGGTTCAGAGTGCCAACATGTTCCTCATCCGTTACATGGGCAACAGCGAGTTGTATTTGAACGGACAGTTGCTTACACAGGACAAAGTTTATGTATTTAATACAGGATCGAGCCTTCGGAACCCACAAATAACTCCTATTTATTTCAGCGATGTTGTCTCTTTCTTTCACGAGGCCATGGAGGACTCCAAGATTCTTTTTGAGGTAAAAGATATTGAATATCGCTTTAAAGAACGAAAAATAGGTCTTCAAAAAATGAGTTTCACGGAGGAATCCGGTAAACTTATTGGCATTATGGGTTCCAGCGGCGCAGGGAAATCAACTCTCCTGAATGTTTTAAATGGCACCCAGACGCCAACATCGGGCGAAATCTTAATTAACGGTATTAACATACACGCAGACAGGAAGAAAACAGAAGGTGTTATCGGATTTGTTTCGCAGGATGATCTGTTGATTGAAGAATTAACCGTATTTGAAAACCTGTATTATAACGCCCAGCTTTGTTTTGACAACCTGCACGATCATGAGATCCGCAATATGGTTTTGGAAATGCTCCAAAATATCGGATTGCAGGACATCAAAGATATGAAGGTTGGCACACCGCTAAACAAAAAAATCAGCGGAGGACAACGCAAACGGCTTAATATTGCACTGGAACTGATCCGTGAACCTGCCATTCTGTTCCTTGATGAACCCACTTCAGGATTATCATCCAGAGATTCGGAGAACATCATGGACCTTCTTAAGGAACTTTCGTTTAAAGGGAAGCTGGTTTTTGTGGTTATCCACCAGCCTTCGTCCGAAATCTTTAAGATGTTCGACAAGCTTTTAATCCTCGATTACGGAGGTTACCTCATTTACAATGGCGACCCCATCGATTCCATCATTTATTTCAAGTCCAAAATACACCAGGCCAATTGGAACGAGAGTGAATGCCATGTCTGCGGTAACGTTAACCCGGAACAAATCTTTAACATTGTCGAGTCTCGTGTACTCGATGAATATGGAAAAGTAACATACACCCGGAAAATATCGCCCAAAGAATGGAACCAGTATTTTATAAATTATGCTGAGAACCAGGAAAAACATAGAAAAACAATTACCGACCTGCCCAAAGTACAATTCAAAATTCCCGGTTTAGTAAAACAGTTCCTGGTTTTTACCAAACGCGATATTTTATCGAAGATCTCGAATACGCAGTACCTGATCATCAACTTTCTCGAAGCGCCATTATTGGCATTTATCCTTTCGTACCTGATCAAATATTTCAACATATCAAGTCAGGATAAATACACGCTGAATGGCAACAGCAATCTGCCCGTGTACTTGTTTATGTCGGTAATTGTCGCAATTTTTATCGGGCTTTCCGTTAGTGCCGAGGAAATTATAAAAGACAGGAAGATTCTGAAACGTGAAGCATTCCTAAACTTAAGCTGGTTCGGTTATCTGTTGTCGAAAATTGCTGTGTTATTCTCTATTTCCGCTATACAGGCACTCTCCTATGTATTGATAGGAAATTCAATCATCCAGATTAAAGGGATGTACTTCGAATTCTGGCTGGTACTTTTCAGTTCCTGGGCAGCTTCCAATATTATGGGGCTGGTCATTTCAGACAGTTTCAAAACCGTGGTCACCATTTACATTTTGATACCATTCCTGGTCATTCCGCAAATCATATTGAGCGGTGTCATTGTTAGATTTGATAAGCTTAACCCTGCACTTTCCACACCACATCGTGTTCCCTGGTACGGAGAGATCATCACTGCACGATGGGCTTATGAGGCGTTGGCCGTTTACCAGTTCACGGAAAACGATTATGAAAAGATGTTTTATCCCTATGATAAAACCATGAGCCTGGCAGAATTTAAGAAAAATTTCTGGTTACAGAACCTGAAAAACAAGGTGGAATATCTCTCAAACCAGATCGGTCACCCTGAAGATCCTGTAAAATTTGGGTCTGATCTGAATGTCCTGAGGAATGAGCTGGTGAAAGAAAATAACCTAAACCCATTGTTGAAATTTAAGGATGCAGGTTCTCTTACCACAAAGAAAATCGATACCGGATTGCTCGCAGGTGCCCAGCTTTATCTGGACAGACTAAAGTCATATTACATTCGTCTTTACAATAAGGCAAATGACAAAAAAGATTCACTTACCCGGGAATTAACGCGGACGTCGCAAAGCAAAGCGCAGTTCCTAGCTATAAAAATGAGCAATTACAACGAAAAGCTTTATGAATTTGTAACCAATTGGAACGATGTAGACAGGATTGTAGAATATAATGGCGAACTATATCAGAAAGAGAACCCGGTTTACCTGGATCCTGATTCGCCTTTCATCAAAGCGCATTTCTATGCACCCCGTAAAATGATCTTTGGTTATTTTGTTGGTACGCTCTGGGTGAATATTATTGTCATCTGGATTGGGACACTGGTCATTTACCTGATATTATATTTCAGATTGTTAAAACGATTGTTCGATGGTATTGAGCAGCTTGCAGACAAATTTATCAAACCCATGGAATAAAAAAGCCGGTCATTTCAATTAATCACCGGCTTCCTCATTGATCATATATTCATCTTAAACAATTTCAATCATTTTAAAAGGTATGCGAATGATGGACTCATAATCTTCTCCGGCTTCAAGCATATCTTCGTCATCTTCCTCGTAATACCAGTTGATGACAACTTCTTTATTTGCCTTATGGATAACCTCCAGTTTCTTAAATACATCTAAAATACATTTGGAAGAACTGGTATTAAAATATTCTAATTGGATATTAACCTTCGTAGTTTGTTTTGGATTTTGAGCGTATCGGTCAAGCCAATCGACCAAAGGCTTATAAAATTCTATGGAATTTTCCGGGATAGAACGGCCTTTTATTTCAACTAAACCTTGACTGCCATCAAATCTTACGTTTGGTGTTTTTGCTGTTCCCTCAATTAAAAGTGGCTCCATATTCTTACTTCAATGATTAACTTACTAGGAAACGTATATATCTAATTTAAAAAAATAATAGTCGGTACTGACATTCTGAAAAGCATACTCGAATTTATTTCCTGTCTTCCTGGCTATATCTACCAGTCCCAGACCTCCTCCTCCCTTAGCTGTAAGCTTTTGATGGTTTAAAATAAATTTGTACATATCCTTCAGCTCAT
>DATBXH010000264.1:0-2251 GCA_036514375.1 Bacteroidales bacterium
TAAAGCTTGTACTTGTTAATAAGTAATTGATATTGAAAATTATGAGGATGAATAGATTTCTTTCTAATCAACCATTAATTGTATTACTGGCACTATGTATTGTTGTCTCTTTGTCCTCTTGTAAAACCTCCGGCCCTAAAATCGGTTTTATGCTGCCTCATATGAATAGTAAGAGGTATTTGGTGGAAAGAGATGTTTTTACAGCAAAAGTCAAAGAATTAGGTGGCCAGGTTCTATTTATGCAAGCGGATAATGATGAAGAAAAACAGATTGAACAACTTAAAGAAATAATAAAGGAAGGTATTGACATTCTGGTACTTGACCCGGTAAACCGTTTCAGAGGAGCAGAAATGGTGCGTATTGCTCACAATAAGGGTATCAAAGTTATTTCATATGACAGATTGGTTGCCAATTGCGATGTTGATGCAATGGTAACGTTCGATGCTAACGCCATTGGTAAAAAAATGGCAGACTATGCTATTAACAAAAGACCAAATGGCAATTATATTATTTTAAGCGGCGACAAGTCGGATATTAATGCCGTTCTTATCTATTCTGCCGTTGAAAAAGCTCTTGAACCGTCAGTTAAATCTGGAAATATTAAAATTCTGTTTCGGTCTTATGTAGAAAAATATGCAATGGAGGAAACTGAAAATAATGTTACCCTCTGCATGAACCTCTCTATGCAAGAGCCTGCAGCCATTATTACTGCCAACGATGCTATGGCACAGGGAGCAATAAATGCCTTAAAAAAGGCAGAACTAGATGGACAAGTCATTGTTACCGGACAAAACGCGGATTTATATGGCTGTAAAAATATTCTGGCCGGCAAACAGGCAATAACCATTTATAAACCTGTAAAAAAGATGGCTTCAACAACGGCTGAAATAGCTGTTAAACTTACAAAAGGAGAAAAAGTCTCCAACTTTTTTAAGGCAATTTTAAACAATGGGAGTATAGATGTTCCCTCTATTTTTTTAGATGTAATTACTGTTGATGCTTCAAATATGAAAACTACTGTAATAGCCGATGGATTCTACAGTGAAGCTGAAATTTACAATTAATCCTCCATTATTTCGTTTTTTTTATTACCTTAAATGTGCTATTCTACTTTTTGCCCACGCCTTAGTTTATCCTTCTAAATCACCTTTTTAAAACATACTTATAGTATTGATTTTATCTGATACTTGTGGTAACTTAGATAGTAATATTGCAATATCCGAAAAATTTAAATCAGGAGGAAAGATGAAAAATTTAACAATCAGACAAAAGTTATTGGCTGGATTTGCCGCAATTGGAATGATTGCCTTAGTTATTGGAATTATTGGCATCACAGAAATTAAAAAGATTGACCGTGAAGATCAGAACATGTACCAACAAGTAGTGAAAGGATTAGGAAACTTAACCCAAATTACTACGGCTTTTCATAAAATCAGGTCTTCATACCGTGATATGATAAATGCAAATGCCCCTGCCGAGATTAAGAAAAATATAGATTTGCAAGCTGCACTATTTGAAAAAATAGATAGCGTTTCAAAAGAATATCAAACAACTATAAGAACTGAAGAAGGACAGCGGGTTTTTGAGGAATTTAAAACCGCTTTAAAAGATTTTAAAGATAACCTTCCGGCGGTGCAGACTCTTGCACTACAGAATAAAGACACCATGGCATTTGCAGCCATGTGGGGCACTTTGCTTAGTCCTGTAAAAAGAGCCGAAAAATCCATTGAGGCGATGACATCGTTCAAAGTCAGGCGAGGAGAAGAAATTTCGGCCCAGAATGGCCAAATATCTTCATCTGCCACTTTTTCAATGATATTATTTATTGTTCTTGGTGTTATAGCCTCACTTATTTTTGGCTATCTTTTTTCTGTAAACATAGGTAACATAATAAAATCAATTAATGTAGAAATTAAACGACTTACCGACGCAGCAATTAATGGGAAACTTAAAACCAGGGGAGAACCCGAAAAAATTAATTTTGAATTCAGGGAGATCGTTGTTGGAATAAATTCAACGCTAGACGCCGTAATAACGCCGTTAAATATGGCATCCAATTATGTTGATAGGATATCAAAAGGCGATATCCCTGAAAAAATTACTGATACCTATGAAGGAGATTTTAATACCATAAAGAATAATCTCAACCTCTGTATTGATGCAGTTAATTTGTTGATTACAGATGCAAACAAACTGGCCAAAGCCGCGATGGAAGGAAAATTGGAAGTCCGCGCAGATGCTGAAAAACACT
>DATBXH010000265.1:0-4756 GCA_036514375.1 Bacteroidales bacterium
GTCAATCACTGTTACAAAATCTTTTGGAAAGTAATCGAGCAGGCAGAAAGGTCTGGTACCTGCCTTACGCCCATCAAAATATCGTGAATAATTTTCAATACCTGAGCAGTAACCCAGTTCTTTTATCATTTCCAAATCGTATGTTACGCGATCTTCAAGGCGTTTTGCTTCCTGCTGTTTGCCAATTTGCTTGAAATATTCAACCTGTTTGAACAAATCGTCCTGAATATCGTGAATGGCTTTCTGCATTCTTTCTCTCGTTGTAACGAAAATATTTGCCGGATAAATGGTAGCATCTGTCAACGAATCAATCTTATGGCCTGATAAAGGATCGAAGGAATAAATCTCTTCTATTTCATTGCCCCAAAATATGATTCGATATGCAAAATCGCTATAAGCCAGATAAATATCGACAGTATCACCTTTTACACGAAAACTCCCGCGCTTGAATTCTATTTCGCTCCTAAAATACAGACTATCTACAAGTTTGTGTAGAAATACATTACGACTTAATACCTGTCCTTGTTTTATATAAATCGTATTGCTTTCAAAATCTTCAGGATTACCAATGCCATAAAGACAGGATACTGACGAAACCACAATCACATCACGCCTTCCGGATAGCAAGGCAGAAGTAGTACTGAGCCTGAGTTTCTCAATTTCCTCATTAATCGAAAGGTCCTTTTCGATATACGTATCTGTTACAGGAAGATAGGCCTCGGGTTGATAATAATCATAATAAGAAACAAAATACTCTACCGCATTTTTAGGGAAAAACTGCTTAAATTCTCCATATAATTGAGCAGCAAGAGTCTTATTATGACTCAGAACCAAGACCGGCCGCTGAAGTCGTTCAACTACATTGGCAATGGTAAACGTTTTCCCTGAACCCGTAACTCCAAGCAATGTATGGAATTTACGTCCATCCGTGATGCCTTCTACAAGTTGATCAATAGCTTCCGGCTGATCACCACTGGGAGCAAATTCGGAAATTATCTGAAAATCCATAGTTTAACCTTTTGCAAGATAATCCGTAAAGATAAGAAAAAAGGATGCAGGGCGTCTTCCTGAGTTTCATAAACTTGGAAAGACAAAGCAATTAACAATATTTAATTGCACCTGACTTAAATACAATTCTTTTATTTTGCAATAGAGGAACTCTGTTATATCTTTAGGATGAATAAAATCGGGAAGTTCTCTTGTTCATAACTGTCGCTTTCATGGAACATCGTCATGAAAACCAGCTTGTAAGCCGCATTTCAAAGCTGGTAAAAGAAAACAAAGCATTAAGCCAGGAGCTTCGGAAGCTCCGGGATGATTACAACGAATTGTTACGTAAGCATGAAGAATACGAGCAAATTGTAACAAAATATACCGAGTTTAAAGAAGTCAGGGAAGCTTTACATGCTGAAAGGGCGCAGGCGTTAAAGTTCAATATGGTAACAGTGCTTTACGCTGATATTTACGGCTTCTCAGAAATCTTACCTGAGGTCCTGCCTGAAAAACATTCGCAAGCCCTTATCGATCAACTCGACCATCTGTTTATCAAATTTGATGAAATAATCAGAAAATATCCCATTGTAAAAATTAAGACCATTGGAGATTCGTACATGTGTGCCGGTGGTATACCCGAAAAAAACATTACAAATCCGATAGAAGTGGTTCTGGCTGCTTTTGAAATTCTACAAATGGTAAATTCCTTTTGCCTGGATAAAAAAGCGATATGGGGTATACGTCTTGGTATACATACAGGCCCAGTAACCGCTAATGTAAATGGAAAAGTAAAAATTACCTATGACATTAAAGGCGATACTGTAAATATAGCCAGTCGCATGGAGTCATCAGGTGTTACGGGAAAAGTTCTGATTTCCGTGATGACTTACGAACTGGTAAAAGAATTTTTTGATTGTGAATATTATGGCAAACTTCCTGTCAAATATAAGGGAAACCTAGATATCTATGTAGTAAAAGGAATAAAGCCGGAACTATCCGAAGACGGCAAGGGGATTGCTCCGGATCAAAAATTCCGCACCAAATTCGCACTTATTCAGTTCCACGACCTTCAGGAAGCGGTTCTGGATATGCTTGAAAAAAGCCTTCCTCCTGATTTATTCTATCATAATCTTAAGCACACCGTGGATGTGGTTACTGAAGTTGAGCTAATAGGCTGGGCAGAAGGAATCTCGGATGAAGAAGTATTACTCCTTAAAACAGCGGCCTTGTTTCATGATGTTGGACATACCATCGCTTACGATAATCATGAGTTTCATGGTACCATATTAGCACGGCAAACTTTACCAAAATTCAATTACACACAGGAACAGACAGAGAAAATCTGCAAATTAATTATGTCCACTAAAATGCCTCCCAATCCCACAAATCTGCTGGAAGAAATCATTTGTGACTCTGACCTGGATTATCTTGGCCGTATAGACTTCATCCCGGTTTCCAATTCCCTTTACGAAGAATTGAAAATTCGTGATAAAATCGGGACACTCAATGACTGGAATAAAATGCAACTGGCATTTATATCAAATCATCAATATTTTACAAAAACAGCCCGCAAACTGAGGGAGGTAAACAAGCAAATTCAAATTGAACGAATTCGTAAGTTAATCACTTAATTGAAGGTTATGTTATCTGACATTTTTACAACTATTTTATCTATCTTATTCTCGTACCATAAGGGCTTTATAATCCTCATTTTTTTTACATGTATATTAATTTTACTCGCTTTCGCCAGTTACCTCCTCCTGAAGTCAAGTAAGTTTAATGCAGTATACGGAAAGGGTGCTCACTTTGAAAATCAAAACCATTCCACATCGTACCAGGAAATATTGCGCAGTCTCCGAAACCAGGAGTTTTTGGTCAATTTCACGAATTACTTTAACAGTCCTGGCGATTTTTCAAATAAAATTAACACAATACTTAATATTCTCGGCAGATACATAAAGGTAGAACGAATCTGTATTTTTGTGAATCCTGATGAAAGCCAGATATCCGGTAATATTTACAAATGGTGCAAAACTGGGATCGAATCACTGGCTGAAGATTACAAAGAAATCATTTACAAGCCTTCTTTTAATACGCTGAAAGCGCAACTAATAAAAGATGGCATCCTCCGACTGACAAACAAAAATAATTTACCCAGGGATTTGGCCGAAATTTTTATTTCGAGAAAAATAAAATCATGGATTGCAATGCCAATCTATGTTTATGGCGAATTCTACGGGTTTATCCAATTGGATAGCAACGAAATGTATCCATGGGATGATATAGAAGTGGGGTTTCTGAAAACTATTTCTATGATCCTTTCAAGTGCATTTGAAAGACGATTGGCTGATGAAGAGATCAAAAACAGTGAAGCCAAATTCAAAGGTTTATTCAATCATAACAGCGACGTAATCTTTATATATAATCTTCAGGGGGAATTGATCGAAGTCAATAATCAGGCTTGTGAGGCTCTTGAAATGCACAGAGAAGATATTCTAAGCAAAAACATCGAATCAGTTTTCCCAGCAGACAGGATTCCGCGGGAAAAACTTTACATGGACATTGAAACGCAGCATATAAATATTTTTGAAAGCGAGTTCCAAAAAAGTAATGGCAAAACTTTTCCGGTTGAGATAAATAGCAGACCTATTCTTTTTAATAATCAAAACGCTGTGCTATGCATGGCACGTGATATTTCGGAAAGAAAGGAAGTACAACGTCAAATTTTAAGTGCTATAATTCAAACTGAAGAAAAAGAGCGAGGCAGGATTGCCAGGGATTTGCATGACGGGCTAGGGCCTCTCCTCTCGAGCCTGAAGCTTTATGCCAAGGTACTTGGTACCGCTACTGACACAGAAAAGCGTGCTCAATTGCTAACTACCACAAATGAAGTAATAGACGAATCGATGTTGCTTATCAAAGAAATTTCAAATAACCTGAGCCCTCATGTACTTAATGATTTTGGCCTTGCATCCGCTATTCAGTCCTTTTGCAAAAAAATTACTCTGGCCAAAGACATTGATATAAAGTTCAATAGCAATGTCTTTGATGTCCGCTTTGAGACCAATGTCGAAATGGTTCTTTTCAGAGTACTTAAAGAGCTTGTTAATAACACGATAAAACATGCCTTAGCTTCTCAAATTGAAATTTTTTTGCTGCGGACGGAAAATGTTCTGTCATTAATTTACAGCGATAATGGTATCGGATTCGAAATAAAAAAAGTATTAGGTGACAGATCGTCCGGAATGGGTATTTCCAATATTGTAAACCGGATAAGTTCCATTAATGGGAGACTTTTGTTCGACAGCCAGGCAGGAAAGGGCATTCAAATGAAAATAGAGGTGGAGTTAGACAAATCGTAAAGATAGATGTTTATATTACAGTTAAATAAAAGAATGTAACAGTAGTTTAAAATGAAAAATATCAACCTGATCATTGTAGATGATCATCGTTTGTTTCGCAATGGTCTAAAGGCCTTACTAAAAGAACTGGATTATATCGGAGAAGTTGCGGAAGCATCAAATGGTAAAGAATTTCTTGGTTACCTTGCTGCTAACAAAGTGGACATGGCCCTGGTAGACATAAATATGCCTGTCATGAATGGAATAGAAGCTACAAGAGAGGCTATGCTAAAATATCCGGAACTAAAAATTATTGCATTATCCATGTTAAGCGATGAAGATTATTATTTTAAAATGATTAATGCCGGAGCCAAGGGATTTATTTTAAAAGATGCGGGAAGCGAAGAACTGATTGAAGCAAT
>DATBXH010000266.1:0-4050 GCA_036514375.1 Bacteroidales bacterium
GTTCCCATACCTGTAAGCCAATCGCATTCTGTAATTTGGTTGAATTTTTCGCTGTCAGGCAATTTATGGCCAATCATCCATTTTTGCCCGGAACATGGGCTAAAAATTCCACCCATAAACCATATCAGGTTTTCGTTTTTAACATAGATTTTCGAACCGAAAACGGATGAGGTATTTCCATTCTGAATGATTTTATAAAGATTGCTAAAATAATCAGGTCCCGTAAGAATATCGTTATTCCACAGCAAAACATGGGTACAGTTGAGACCATTAAAAGCGTGTTTGGCACCGGCGTTTATGGCACCGCTCCACCATAAGTTTCCATCGCCGTAACACAGTTCAGTGTCCGGATGGTGTTCTTTTATCCAGGTTGCCGTCCCGTCTGTAGATCCATCATCAATAACAACAATGTAAATGGTTTCATTAAGGGACCAGTTACTTCCGGTTATTTCCGATTTAAGGTTAACTAACGCTTCATTCGTATATTTCAAGGCATTGTGTACAGGAATAAGGATGGCAAGTTTTTCCATTATTTATTATTTCGTATTAAAACTTGACGAAGCTTTTTTGAGTCAATTCAGCTTCCAGATTGTCTTTGCTTTTAAAATAAGGCAAAAGTTCTGCAAATTCAGTTTTGCCAAATTTTAAGATAAAACAGATTATTAAGATAAGGAAGTACTCAATTTTGGATGAAACCAGGAAGTTTAATGTAGTATAATACATAGCGTTCATATACATTAAAAAGAAAGCGATGATACTCATCTTAACCAGAGCGAAATGGAATAATTCGTCGCTATTGAACACAAGTAGTTTAAAGAAATGCACTAAAACAAAGAGGATGATTAAAAAATAAAAAATAACCATATATACACCATGCAATGCCCACAGCGCTGCATACACGTTATGAATAAAATATTCACCATTGATTTGGAAAGCACCCTCAAGCATAAGTTTGTTTCCATAGCCAACGCCCCAAAAGCCAACTTTTAAAGCCGATTCAGTTGTTTTTTGACTTTGTTCAAAGTGTCCCGAATCACTGTTGGCCTCGTCGGTTGTATAATTGTCGGTTGAGAAAACACCGATATACCTGTCGATATAAACTTTGGCCTTTGGAGAAACATTGGCAACAATCGTTGGTAAAACCATGACCGTAAAAACAAAAACCAGAATAGTTACCATCTTACCAATAGCATTCATTTTACGTACATAGTAAAACCCGAAAACTATGGCGTTGCAGAATAATGAAGTAAACAATGGACTTCTTCGGGAAGAGAATACCTGAATCAATAATAAAATAAACCAGCTTATCAGGTATTTTTTATCTTTTGTGGCAAGAAATAGTGCAAACATTACGGACTGGAAAAGCCCAAAGATCAATAATGTATCCCCTTCAAGCAGGCAGGATTTAATGCCAAAAAAGAAACTTCTGGATTGTCCTCCTGCAAATAATCCCAATAGGATAATAGCCCTGATTATAGCAATGTAGGCTGCAAATTTGAAAATTCTGAAAACTAAAAAAAAGAATTTCTTTTTTGGCAGGCAAATGATGGTACCTAAAAAAAGCAAATACGAAAAATTATTAATTTCTGAAAAGAGTGGCAGCCCCATTACCGGATTTTCACTTCTGTTGTTAGGGTTTGCCATTTTTAAGATAAGGCAAACGATAGCAAGAATGAACAATATCCGTTCGAAGGGAGTAGCATTTTTAAAGCTAAGTTTCTCGAACATAATAAAGAAGACGGATAAGGCAATAATTACCAGATCGAGCAGCGAAAAGAATTTTGACATGATAAAGCCGTCAAGGATAAGCTGCGTAACAGCTCTTTCAGGGGGAGCCAGAACAAAATAATCAACGGATGCAAAGATGAGGATCAGTGAAAAGATAAACGTCAGAATTTTTACACCCAGCGGAAAGTCGTGGTACGATTCTTCTTCTCCTTTTAATTCCAATCTATGGTCGTTAAAATCAATCATTTTTTGGATGTCTAATTATTCCAGATACCCGTTGCCTTACCGTCAATAATTTTATAGGTCTGTAAAGGCATATATATTGCAATGGGAATCATGGAGATGATATTCGACAAAATTACACCAGTTAATCCAAGATTTAAATATTTCCCAAAGAATAATATAAGCGGTATATTTATAATAGCAGCAAACAGGTATACAACCAGTTGAAGGGTGATTTTGCCGGTGCCGTTTATAAAGAAACAAAACGTATTAAACCAGGCAAAGATGGCAATGAATAATCCCATCAGGAGTGATACCATGAACGGGATCTGAACCGATGAGCCAACCCAGAATTTATAGAAAAGGTTCGAAAATATGATCATGACAACAATTCCGAAGCACATTAAAGTCCATATTTTTAGAAGTTTATTTAACGAATTCCTGATCCATGCGATGTCACCCTGAACATAGGCATCGGTAAATGCCGACCAGAATGGGTAAAGAATAATCACATAGATCATATAAACATTACTAAAATATTTATAAGCTATATTATATGGAGTTACCATACTCGGTCCAAACAGATAACTGATAATAAAGTTATTCATCGAAAAGATAATTAAAAAGGCTAACTGAATAAACAGAAATTTAATGCCCAGCCCGCCTAATTCCTTAAAGTATTTAAAATTAATATACTTTATCGAAGGTCTGATGTATTTGTATTTACCGTTATAGTAAATAATGCTTGCTACCGAAAAAACAAAAACCGGCGAAGCACTGAAAGTTATTCCCAAATAAAGCAACGATCGTATTGATAATGATTTCAGGATAAATAAAACCGTTAAAGAGATGATGTTGGAAAGAACGTCAAAACTGCTGCTAATGGATGGATTTTGATCAGCAATGACAACCGTTGAGATAAGTTGAACAATAAACCTTCCGAACAAAAAGAAAGCCACAACCATAACCAGCTGATTTAATTCAGAGGCCAGATGCGGTGAGGTATTTATAATCTTTACCCAATTCAGAAAAGGATTTATAGAAAAGAAAATTAACAAGACTCCTGCAAAAATTAACGCAACGCTGGCATAGGTAGTGCTTACATATATACGGCCCATGTGATATTCCTTTTTGGCAAAGCTCTCTGTAAGTTTGTTCCGTAAGCCATTACCAAGCCCGATATCAAAATAGCCAAGCCAACCGAGAATCGAACTCAAAGTAAGCCAAATGCCGTATTCTTCTACACCTAAGTAATTAAGAGAGATAGGAACCAAAAGAAATGCCACCAGGACACTAATGATTTTGAGAATAAAGGAAAACATGATATTCTTTTTTGCCTTCTTGGTTCTCTCCTGGCCCTTGTTAAAGAAGTCTTTGATATAATTTATTATCTGCATCATTTAAACTACTACTGATTGAATAAAATGTAATTCTTATCCTAAACTTGACGATGTTAAACCTTCGAATTTACTTTATTCAAACGAGAAAGGAATGATAAGAGCCTGTTGTTTTTTATATACTGCTTTAATGTTTACATCAATAATCAAAATGCGTATATTAAAAAAGGAGGGACATGTCCGAATTTTCATGAACGGACAGAACTATACTTTTTTGTTCGATGGCATGTGCAGGATCTGATTGGAAGCCGCGAATCTGGTTAATCTTTAGTATGTTTATTTTTTGATTTATGCAGCAGTTACACGTATTACCATGGTTTATTATTCTTGTCTTGTAATTTTATATTTGTCTATGTATGTATCGGAAGTGGCCGACCGATAATCTTTATAAAATTCTACTTTATTTCCATCTGTCTTTAAAACGTATTTTCCGGAAAGAATTAAACTCCAGTCAAATTCGGCTGTCCATGCGCACTCGTTTTCAAATAGAATCGTATCTCCTACGATTGTATAGGTTCCTTTACAAAGCGCAGGGTATTTAGGTTTGTCACTCGATCCTGACCATGTTCCGGAAGAAAATGTCATGGTTATCTTTGCCGTATCACTATCACTCCAGACAAGCTCTCGCTGAAAAGTACCTGCATAAACTCCATCAGGGATTTTGGTAGTATTTTGTCCTTCTTTATTACAATTTATTAAGCAT
>DATBXH010000267.1:0-2437 GCA_036514375.1 Bacteroidales bacterium
AACATACAGGAACCTTTCGGGATTCTGCAGAAATGCGAAAGCTCAATCCCCTCATTATTGAAAAGAATAATATCCGGTTAGCATTCCTGAATTACACTTATGGAACCAATGGATTTAAAGTTCACAAGCCTGATATCGAAAATTATATTGATACGCCGCAGATTCGACACGACATTGAAAAATGCCGGATGCAGCAGTCAGATTTTATTATTGTAACGCTTCATTGGGGAGTTGAATACCAAAGAACACCAAGCAATGAACAACGTTCGGTTGGCGAATTCATCAGAAGATGCGGAGCCGATGCTGTGATTGGTTCTCATCCGCATGTGGTTCAACCTATCGAGACTCCCCATAATATTATGGATAGTACGGATTATTGTCCCATCGTTTATTCTTTGGGTAATTTCGTATCTAACCAACGTGATCGTTACCGCGATGGGGGAATTATTTTTGAGCTTCAATTGGAGAAGATTAAAGCAACCCGTGTAAAATCATTTCATTTTATGCCGGTTTGGGTTTATAAAGGTATCATTAACGACAAGATGGGGTATAGGGTTATTCCTCCTTTTATGTTTGACAATGCAGTACGTGAGTTACACATCAGTGACTCCGATCAGCAGAAATGCCAGGAATTCTACAGCGATACCCGGCAACACCTAAACAATATACCTGAGGTCTTGAAATAGGAAAGTTTATTCATTTATGCTGTTGCATTTTCAAGACGTTTCAGCACAGAGAAAATAAACATTGCAGACAGAATACAGCAAATTACCAGGATAGACCAAAGCATCCAAAGGTTTATCTTATCCCAAAGAATTCCAATGACACCAACAAGGTAATTGCCTAAGGCAGTAGCAGCAAACCATCCGCCTTGCATCAGGCCTTTGTATTTGGGAGGTGAGACCTTTGAGACAAAGGAAATTCCTATCGGGCTTAAGAGTAGTTCGGCTACGGTAAGTGTAAAGTAAGTACTTATCAACCAATACGGGCTGACAAGCATATGGGTTGGAGCTACCTGGTCACCCAGATCTTTTGGACTGGCTAATCCCAGGGATCCCATAACAAGAATAAGAAAACCGACTGATGTGATGAGCATCCCGACTCCAATTTTACGGGGTGCGGAAGGCTCTTTACCTTGCCGGCTCAGATAACTGAATATGGCGATGACGATTGGAGTTAAGGTAACGATAAAGAATGGATTAAAATGCTGAAACTTTTGTGGTGTAAAAGGATTAGTTTCGCCATATGTTTTGAATCTCAAATAAGCAAGAATGGCGAACCCGATGAATGCAAAGAGGCTGATTAATCTTGTTTTTCCACTACTATTCCTTCTAAGAACAAAATATAAACCCAATATTGACAGGTATATCGGAAGCAGCCCAAATAAATCAAACCATAAATTTGTGAATTTACCAACGGACGGAGTTGTATAATCCCTGGCAAATATTGTCATACAAGCACCATTTTGATGAAATGCCATCCAAAAGAATATCACAACAAAGAAAACCAGTCCAAGAGCCACCAGTCTTTGCTTTGTTTGTTGCGGACTCAGAATAATTACCCGGTCTTTCAGATGTTCGTCTTTTGATTTTTGTTTCTCACTAATATCCGCATGTTTATAGTATTTCCGGAATATCCAAAATATCAACATGGATAATATCAGGCTGATGCAAGCTACGCCAAAGCTGTAATGGTACGCTTTGCTTAAAGAATTAATATAATTTGAAGAGAAATTGGCTAAGGTTCCCAGGCTTACGGACGGATCCTGAAGCTGGGCAACCGTAAGATAATGATGAACGTCACTCAATTCACCCTTTAAAAAGCTGTGAGCTAATGCAGGTATTTTGGAATCATAGCTGTAGTGGTAGGTGTTAAGTACCCAATTACTTACCGACTCGGCAGCAGTTGGTGCAAACATGGCTCCTACGTTAATGCCCATATAAAAAATATTGAAAGCAATATCTCGTTTTGAGCTATATTCGGGGGCATCGTAAAGATTACCGACCAATGCCTGAAGATTGCCTTTAAATAAACCTGTGCCTAGTGATATGATGGCAAGGGCGGCTATAATCAAAGCAAATCCTGATCCCATATCAGTTGGGATGGCTAGCAGAAGATAACCTACAAACATGATTATTAATCCCAGACTGATCGTTTTGCCGTATCCAAGAACTTTGTCAGCGATTAAACCACCCAATAATGGTAAAAAATATACAAAGGCTATGAAAATTCCATAAATTTGACTCGCGGCCCCTGGTTTTAATCCGTATTTGGCCTGAAGAAAAAGTATAAATATGGCAATCATCGTATAAAATCCGAAGCGTTCGCCCATATTGGCAAAAAACGCTACATATAATCCTTTGGGATGTCCTTTGAACATATTGAAAATGTTTTAGGTATTGTACAGGAAACAAATAAACAAAATCTTTCTATTTCT
>DATBXH010000268.1:0-4506 GCA_036514375.1 Bacteroidales bacterium
CCAGATGGATGGGCCCTCCGCCCTCGGATTCATGTATAAAAGGAGGACGATATAACAAAAAAGGAGAATCAGTATTATACCTTTCTGACTCTGAGCAAGGAGTGAAAGATGAGCTTCAATATCATTATGGATCAGATATTAAGATAGTTATACAGAATTATAAGATTCCAACCCATCAATTGAAGATTGCTGATTTAACATCTTATGAGCGTACCAGTCTTATAAATGCTGTTATGTGGCATTGCGAACTGGCTAATCATTCGGGGTATTGCTCTATCAGATTTAGCCAAATGATAGCTGAGATACTTGAAATTCAAAAATTTGATGGGGCAAAGGTATTTGGTGTTCGTGGAGATGGATCCAAAATATTATATAATAATGTTTTCATTTTTAATCCGTTGGATAGATGGAAAGATTGGGTAGTAGGCAGACCATATTTGATTTAAGTATTATTTTGGTTTTATTCATCTTTCTGTGTTTTTTTAATACAAATATCTTCTGTCAGCAGGGGATAGGATGTTCATTATTTTTTACCACTGATAAAGTATTTGGAGGAAACGTTTTTTATACAGTGCAAAAAAACAGTTTCTATTGTGGTTTTTCCTATCAATCCAATGGTCAAAAAAGAACAGTTGTTAGAGAAAGGAAGAAGACCTATGGCATTACCCCTATCGGTGATGGAGATTATTATTGGCTAATCGATTTGGGGTACAGCAGAACATTTTCAAAAGTTATTATTCAGCCGGAAGTAAGTATTGGGAGCAAGAATTATTTTACCAATTATAAGGATAACAGATTTAAGGATGATGGATATTCTTTAATAAATTATTCGATAGGGATTGCAGGAGTTGGAATAAATATAGGGTATAAAGTATCGGATTTTATTGAACCTTATATTGGATTTCATTCAATCAAAAAACTGACCCTGGGAATCAGAATTCATTTTAGTTTTTATAGTAACACTGAAAGCAAGATGAAAAGCAATGATATATAAATTAAAATACCATGGCACGCTGCATCTTTTCGTAAATGATCGAGAAATTGCAGTCATAATTACAATTTAAAATATAAGGGTAAAAATTAAACAGCCTATAATTAGAAAATGCAAAGATTAAAGATAACCGAACGTGCAATATGTATATAAAATTACCGGTGCAACGCATGTAGGGACAGGCCATGGCCTGTCCCTACCAAACACATCTGCGGATGGAAACGTAGGGACACCACATGTGGTGTCCCTACACGGCGTGTCGCCACACAGGTTGTTGCACCATGATATACAGATGCCACCGGAACAAAATAAATTCGAAAAGACAGCATGACTACGTTATTTTTTACCTAAATAAATTATGAATTCTTACTGTTTAAAACTTAAATCGAAAGGAATTTGTCATGAAACATTTTGTAACACTAATTATTCCTATTTTTTTAGTATTAATGATGATGCAAACGGTGACGGGCCAACAGGCCGGAGAAATACACAAAGCTGTCGCTGCCGGCGAACTGTACAAAGTGCAAACACTCATTGAAGCCGACTCATCGTTATTAGAATTAAAAGACAGCAATGGTAATACGCCCCTTAATCTGGCGTGTCTGAATGGATTCTCAAGAGAATCCGTGATCGCAAAGCTTCTGATTGAGAAAGGAGCAAACGTTAACACTAAAAACAATATGGGGTGGACACCCTTGCATGGTGCTTGTGTTATTGCCGGTTCTTATGGATCAGATTTTGATTTAGCTAAACTTCTGATTGCAAGAGGTGCTGATATTAACCCGCAGGATAAATATGGCAGAACTCCTTTGTATTGTGCCGCAAGCTCTTTCAAGACTGCCTGGTTACTGATAGAAAACGGAGCCGATGTTAACGCTGGCAGCAATGTTTTGCATCAGACCCTTATGTATGAATCAGATGATGAACTGTCAAAGTTGCTTATCAAAAAGGGATTTAAACTCAATCAAAAAGACAAACTTGGGAATACGGAACTGCATCTGGCAGCAATGAGGGGTTTCACCGATGCGATTCGGCTCCTGGTTAAATATGGCTCTGAGGTTAACGCTATAAACAATGGTAACCATACAGCATTATACTATGCTGCCAAACATGGCTATCACAGCTCGGCTGATGTATTGATAGCTTCAGGGGCTGATAAGAGCACTATCATTGAGACCAATTATGGCAAAGCCCCACAACTGTCCGAACCTCTAAAGCAAGGCGAGGCGTATCTCTGGTATATGAAAATGGGTGGTTATGTTGTGAAAACAAAGAATCATTTGCTTCTGCTCTCTCCATTTAAAACTGTTAATGCATCGCCGGAGGCTGGTTTTGTTAACGGACAAGTTACCTCAAAGGAACTGGCTGGTCAAAACATCATCGTATTGGCGTCTTACCCGAGAGAAGATTTTCCAAATTCAGATTTGGAGAAGATATCAAAGGTAATGCCGAAATTTGAATGGATGTTCTATTCCGATAAGCCAGCAGAAATAAACAAGGATCTTAAGGGACTTCCTCCCTATCATCTGATAGGCCCTGGCGGGAATCTATCCTATGGAGAAATCAGGTTGCATACAACTCCTCAAATACCCGGAGTGGGATTTCTTTACGAAGTCGATGGGGTGAAGATATTCGATGGCAAAATGTATTTTAGCACCAATGAAGCTAAACAAGCGGAGAGTTACCGCAGAGGTATCGATTCCCTCAAATCCTTCGGACCCATAGATATAGCAATTCTGGGGGTGCGTAATCACATGAATAATAGCTATGAGCCCTATCTTTACCTGATCGACCAGCTGTCTCCCAAAACCGTTTACCTGGTAGAAGGAGTGATTGATCCTGAAGAATACTCAAGATGCGCCAAATTCTTGCGGTCACGTAATATTGAAGTAAAATATCCGGAAACAAACGCGATAGCTGGTGATCGGTTTCACTATCTTCGTGATTAGGCGCAGAAGTGACAGATATCCTCTTTGTTTCATTGCCGTTGGCTTAAGCCAACGGCAATAAATAACAGCCAGACTTTCTGGCTTTAGCCCAACAACTCCGCCTGTCTGCGCAGGACTACCATACATGTCGTATTCAGCTACTCATATTGTCGCATTCACACTGCAACAACACCATATTTGTTGGCGAAATTTGTATCTTACTAAAACGTCAATACCATGAGAAAAATAATCGTTCTATCATTCATTACATTAGATGGAGTAATGCAAGCACCGGGCAGACCCGATGAAGATGCGTCAAGTGACTTCAAATATGGTGGCTGGTGTGCGCCGTTTTTTTACGAAGCTGACGAAGCGGCTGGTGTGTTCATGGCCAAACGGATGAAGTCTGCAGATCTCGGAAAACATTCGGGTTTTTTGCTGCCTACTGGCCTGAACATGCAGACATGTGGCCGGGTATCAATGAGGTTACCAAATATGTCATGAGCAATACGATGGACAAGTCAGATTGGCAAAACTCAGTATTTCTTAAAAGCGTCGACGACATCAAAAAGCTCATAAATTCGGAAGGCTCTGACATCCAGGTTCACGGCAGCGGCAACCTGATCCAGACATTACTTAAACATGATCTGGTGAATGAACTGTGGTTAATAACTTTCCCGATCACACTCGGCACAGGTAAACGCTTGTTCGGTGAGGGTACTATTCCCGGGGCCTTTACATTAACAGACAGTTTGGTTACGCCAAATGGTGTTATTTTCGCCAATTACAAGCGGGCTGGAGAAGTTAAGACAGGTACCATTGGAGCTTAACGGAAATTAAAATCAGAAAAATAATGGTTTCCATCCGGGGGATGGAGGTTGAACCATTCCGATAACCACAGAGGCACCACAAACCTTTGCAATGCATGTAAGGACAGGCCATGGCCTGTCCCTTCTTTCATTAAACAATCTTATGTCCATGTATTGATTATCAGCGAAAAAGTTAGTAAACTTGAGTGTCTTTTAATGCTATTAAACATGGAAAGTGTACAGCAATTATACGACCAGGCATTCCAATATTGGGAAGCCGAAGATAAAGATAAGGCAAAAGAATATATCCGGAAGGCTTTGGCATTAGCTCCCGATGATCTTTCGGTAAATGCCCTGGCCATGCATATTTACAGATCGGCCTACGAAAATAATGAATTTGTGAAATATGCCGAATTTATCATCGACCACGATATTCATTATAAAGATACGTTGAATAGGCACGGAGAGCCTCATGAATTTCTGAGTTCACTTTCACTTTATTACAGTATCATATTGCATGATTTGGAACTGTATGAAAGAGGAGATTCCGCCGGAGGCGCTGCAATAGATTTGGGTTCGAAGGAATTATTGGAAAGAGGGTATATATATACCAGAAAAATACTGGAAGCAGGGTATCCTATCGATAGTTTTCGGTATCTGCTCGAAATTCTTAACAAGATGAAACGATTCGATGAAACCATTGAAATCGGTTATTATTTCATTGAAAAAAAATCTGCAGCAGAGATTGGATTGCCCGGCTTAGCAAAAATAGAAAAGA
>DATBXH010000269.1:0-4070 GCA_036514375.1 Bacteroidales bacterium
GACATAATTTTAATTCCCTAATTCCAACTGATTTTTAACAAGGTTAAAATAAGCTCCATTCAAACTTACTAATTCTTCATGTGTTCCCTGCTCTATAATTTTTCCTTTCTCAAGAACAATAATATTATCTGCATGCCTCACGGTACTTATTCTATGGGCAACAATTACTACTGTTTTTCCTCTTGAAAATTTCTTAAACCTTTTCAAAATGGTTTGCTCGTTTGCTGAATCCAATGAATTGGTTGCCTCGTCGAGAAAAACATAATCTGGATTCTTATAAAAATTACGAGCAAGCAAGATACGTTGTTTCTGTCCCTGACTAATGCCTAGTCCTTCAGGTCCTATTTTCGTATTGTACATCAAAGGTAAGGATTCGATAAATTCTTTGATGTTGGCTATAGTAACCGCATTATGCAGTCTTTCCTTGTCAATGATTTCGTCACTGATGGTTATATTATTGGCTATGGTATCATTAAAAATAAAACCATCCTGCATGACAGCTCCTGTATGCTTGCGCCAGACATGGCAATTGATAGAATCAATCTGGGTTTCTCCAATTAAGATTTGGCCTTCGGTTGGAGGATAAAAACCCAGCAAAAGCTTTAAAAGGGTGGTTTTCCCACTTCCACTTGTACCGACGATGGCAGTAACTCTTCTGGCCGGTATTATGAGATTTATGTCTTTAAGTACAAATGGAGATCTGGGACCTTCGTATTGGAATGAAAGGTCTTTTATGGTAATCCCTTTGTTGACCGGTAATTCAGATATTTGTGTGTTTTCATTGGTATCTTCTCCTTTTTGAATCTGCAGTTCGAGGAGTCGATTCAAACTGAGTTTAGCATCCTGCCAGTTTTGCATAAAACCAATCATTTGCTCCACCGGAGAATTTAACTGTCCGATGATATATTGTACCGAAAGCATAACTCCCAGTGTAATTTGTCCGTCGAT
Organism: Bacteroidales bacterium; assembly: GCA_036514375.1. Lineage (GTDB taxonomy): Bacteria > Bacteroidota > Bacteroidia > Bacteroidales > JAAUTT01 > JAAUTT01. Next base: position 949 of record DATBXH010000269.1, read on the forward strand.
GACAGCTTTCGCTGTAAAATAAGTAATGATGAAGTTTTTGGCACCATTGATAAGTAATGCACCCGCATTCTGAACCTGGGTGACCATTAGGTTGCGTGTGCTTATCTTAAAGAGTCTGGCCTGAATGCTTTCCCATTCCCAACGTTTTTGCTTTTCACAGTTGTTCAGTTTTATTTCATGAATACCTGTAATTAACTGTATCAGGTTGGATTGGTTATTCGAGGACTGTGCAAATCTTCGGTTGTCCAGTTCGCGCCGGTAACTTAGAAAAAATCGTAACCAAAGAACGTACAATCCACTACCCATCAGAAAAGTCAAGAAAATAATTGCATTGTAAGAAGCCAGAATAAAAGAGAAAATGACGAAATTGAATACGGAAAAAACAATATTGATAAATGAGCTGGTAAGAAATGTTTGGATACGGTTATTATCTCCCAAACGCTGTAAAAGATCTCCTGTCATTTTGCTTTCAAAGAATGACAGAGGTAATCCCATCAGGTTGGTGAGAAAGTTTGAAATTAAAGAAATATTCACTCTTGTGGAGAGATGTAACATTATCCATCCTCTTATAAACCCTATGGACGCTTGTCCGAGGGTCAATGCAAGCTGTGCAAAAAGGATAACGGTAAGAAAAGAGATGTCCCGGTAATTAACTCCTCTATCAACAATTGATCGGGTAAGGAAAGGTATAATGAGAGAAAAAAGTGTTCCTACCAAAAGTCCCAGAATCAATTGAAACAACAACCATTTATAGGACTTTAAGAAAGAAAACAGGTAAGTGAAACCTTTAGTAACCGATTTTTCTCCTTTGCTTGCAAAAAAGGCTGGTGAAGGTTCAAGCAAGAGGCAGTGCCCTTTATCTTCACCATCCTTACGTGTACTGATAAACGCTTTTTTGAATTCGGAAGCATTTAGCTTTGCAGCCCCTCTGGCAGGATCGGCTACGTGTAACCATATATCTTCTTCATTCTGCGTATTCCTGAAAATTCTTTTTTTTGCGTTGGTAACTTTATGTACTACCACAAAATGGTTTTGTTTCCAATGTACTATACAGGGAAGTGTAGCTTCAGTGACAAACTGTTCATAGGATAACCGGACACCCAACGTACGAAAGCCAATGGATTCCGCAGCATCGCTGATTCCTAGCATCGAAACCCCCTCATGGGTAATATAGCATTTGTCGCGTAATGTTTTAAGAGAATAAATCTTCCCATAAAATTTTGCTATCATGCGAAGGCATGTTGGGCCACAATCCATCTGGTCGTATTGGGTTTCTAAAGGAAAATTTAACATTACCTTTTAATATGATAATAGGATTTAAACTTAATTATTTGTTAAAATGATGAATGAATTTTGATAATTCATTTTTTGTGGATGAGCAAGTTTTTAAAAATATTTTCCGATTATTTTTTTCAATCATTTTGTTGACATTTCCACTAGTTACTCCTCTGGGATGCCACAAATGAAAAAGCGGACCTGATATTCTTAAAGGTGCAAAATCCAAAATTTCCATACGTTTTTCTCTTTCAGCATCTTCAGGTCCCCATCCATATATGGATTCATTTTCCCCACCAAGTTTTAAGTACGTTTCTCTATTTACGACGAAAGCTCCCCCGTTGGAATGATATCCATTATATAGATTAACTTTATCAATATTACTGCTTAACATCTCGTATTGCAATGTATTTTGAAATAAATTGGTTATTAATTTATCAAGGGCAAAAACTCGGCCATCATAAGGATAAACCATTGCTATATTCTGGATACGCAACAACTCTGTGGCTTGAATGATTTGACAAGGTAATGCAATTATATCAACATCCCAAACGGCAACGTAAGGTGTATTTGCCATTTTTAGCATTTGATTCCGTATATGAGTATGATAAAAAAATGGAGCCTCGTCATAGATGAATTGATAATTTGTCTTATTTTTTGTATCTATAGGGTAGTATAATTGCTTTTTATCAGATTCTATAATGAAAAATGTTGTAATAAATGTACGGTCCAGAATTTTTAAGACCGTATTCATATTGGTTATTCTATTATTAGAATCTACACGTAATGGAAAAATAAATGTGACATCTGTTAAATCTATTTTTTTGTTTTCTAGGCTAATGAAAGGTTTTTCGATAAGTAGTTCTATTTCTTTAAATAAAGTATGTTGTTTAGTAAATAATGCATCAAATAAGTGTTCTAAAAATTGAGATTTGTAGTATGATATGATTTGGTTTGCCTTTATCAATTTATTTTTCCAATCCCACAGTGCATCTTTTTGATCTAATCTCAGCGCCTTGCCTTTTATGGTTGCCAGGTGTAATTGCTTTTCGGCTTCATTTGTTTCTATTTCAAAGTTCTTAAGTTGTTCTAATGCAATGTCGTCGGCAAAAGCATTCTGTCTTTCACGGCTATTGGAAGTAATTTGCTGTGCATGTGTGCGATAATGTATTAATACCTCAGGGATGTTGGTTACTCGAAAAAAACGAACAGCCTGTGATATCATATAATAATCGGCTGCGTAATAATAACGCTCGTTATAAAAAAATAAATTATATTTCTGCAACATGCTTCGCCGCATTAACAGACTGGAATGTGTCATGGGATTGTTACAAAGTAACATTACTTTCAGTAATTCGTATTCTGTTTCGCAAATAATGTCTTGTTGGGAGCCATAAATACGAAAGCTACTTCCCGCAATTCCAACATCAGGGTTGTCTTCCATAAACATATACTGCCTTTCCAACCGGTTTGGTAACGATACATCATCGGCATCCATCACACAAATATAGTTACCTTTTGCCATTCGATGTCCTTTGTTACGCGATGGGTAATTGCCAATATTTTTGTCGTTGTTTATCAGTTTTATTCTTTTGTCATTAAAAGATTGTATGATTTCAAAACTTCGATCGGTTGAACCATCGTTCACGATAATAAATTCAAAATCAGTAAACGTTTGTTCCAAAATACTCTGTATAGCCTCGGCTACATAAAGTTCGGCATTATATACAGGCATTACAACGGAGATAGAAATCATTTTAACTAAGAGGAATTAATGAGTTAATATTGAAGGAATAAAAATTATTCTTCATTGTAATTAGCACATTGGTAATTAGTTTAATTTTTTA
>DATBXH010000270.1:0-2408 GCA_036514375.1 Bacteroidales bacterium
AGCCAACTACCACCACGGCATCCAGATCCTTAATATCAGGGACCAATGCCATATCGATGGTCGTTGTGTTTCCAACAACCCTTCTTTCTGAGTTATAGCCTATATAGGAAAACACAAGAACCGCACTCGAATTCGGTACCGTGATGGTGTATTTTCCGTTTTGATCCGTGAGAGTTCCTTGTGTAGTACCTTCAATTAAAATGCTAACGGCAGCTAAGACTTCGCCTGTGTTAGCATCCGTAACCGTCCCTGTTATGGTTTGCTGTTGCAGCTCCGTAACGGGGGCTATTACCACAAGATTGTTTTCCAAAACCTTGTAAGTTACTTTCGATGAGCTCAAGATTTCTCCAAGTATCTCCCTGATGCTTTTGTTATCCGCATCAATGGATATCACCTTGTTTAGATCAGAAAAGGCATCGTTGAAGAAAAATCTGAAGTTACTTTGATTCTCAATGGTCTTCAGACTTTCCCGGATGGTTTTATCTTTTAAGTGCAGGCTAAGGTTTTGCCCGATAGATAGTGTTGAAGCAGAAACCTGCAGGATGCCAAAACATAAGATAAGTGTTGTTAGTTTCATACGTAGCAGGAGCTTTTTTTGAAATAGAAAGCCGATTGGTATTTTTTTCATACTTTTGTACAGTTAATTTTAGTCAATAAACAAATGGCTTCTCCCCGCCAGGAGAAGAATGAATGTTTTAGAAAGATTAACGCTCAAGAAACCGGGGTTCAGTTGTAGGAGACTTACCCGGTTTTTTTTATGTTTTCCAAGTCATAGGCAGTACATTTTAGTTCGTAATTATATTATTAAGGAGTTAAAAGGTCCAAATAATTTGCTCTTCTTTTCTTATCGATCTGGAGCGTTACCACCCCGTTCTCAATATTATATTTTAAAGGAGCCGAAAGCCTGATAACCTTAAGTATCTGCTCCAAAGTTTCCTGACTAAACGTGCCGGTGAATTTATAATTAAGCAGTTCCGGCGAATCGATACGGACCGAAACATTAAATTTTCGCTCCAGTAAAACAGCAATATCGCCCAGGTTTTCAGATTCAATCACCCATTTATTATCCTTCCATGCTGTGTAAAGCTGTGTATTTACGTTTGAAGTAGTTTTAACTACAGGCTCGTTGTCGCTTTCGGCCGGGGATTGCAGTTGAACATTTGGTGCTGCATTTTCCGTTTGCTGAGCCGTTTCCTTAGCGATTGACTTCTTATAATAGGTAATATTTTGTTTGGGTTTCATCGTCAGATTAACCCCTTTACCTTCGATTTTCACAACTCCTTCATCAAGGGTGGTTGATATATACTTTTCGTCTTTGTATGCTTTTACATCAAACGAAGTTCCCAGGGCCTTAATCTTAAGCTCAGACGTTTGCACCACAAAAGGCATTTTAGGATTTTTCTTTACATGAAAATAAGCTTCGCCCTGCAGGAATACATTTCTGTTTTTGGTGCCATAACTACCCTCGTAACGAAAAACAGTTCCTGCGTTTAACCAAACCTCAGTACCATCAGGTAATATAGTCCTGCTTTTACCACCTTTGGGCACCACAATTTCATGGGAAAAATTATCAGCCAATTGGGAGAGGTTACCTCGTGAAGTGAGCCACCAGGAAGTTAAAGCCCCCAGGAAAAAGACAATCAGGAATGAAGCCGCGATACGGAGCACCTTTACGGTCAAGTGGAAGGATTTACCCGTTTTACCCTCACTTTCTTCAACATCATATACCTTAATTCTTTCCGAGATCTTTTCCCACACCTCATGCTTATTGATGTCGAATTTTCCTCTTATACCGGAGGCTAACGATAACTCGAGAATATGCCGGGTTTCTTCATAAATTTTCCTGTTTTCAGCAGAATATTCCAGCCATTCCCTTAAAGAAGTATCTTCTTCCGGGGTTATTCCCTGAGTTAACGTTTTATATGTTAACTCTTTGTAATATTCATCTGTATGGAAGTGATCATTCATAACGGCAAATTCTATTAATATGACAGGTTTTTTAAATAAATAGGGTGACAAGAAAAGTGAAAATTTTTTGCGATTTGGAGAAACAGCTTATAAATAATGTTTTAATTGCTCCTTCAAACTGTCTAAAGCACGGGATATCTGTGTTTTTACAGTGTTTACGGAAATATTTAACATTTCAGAGATTTCGTTGTAGGAAAGAAGATCGAACCGGCTTTTGCAGAAAATCTCGCGGCATTGAGGCGGGAGGTGGTTTATGGCATCCATAACGTCGCGCTCCACTTCATCAAAAGTCAGTTTATCAAAGATATATTCATCGCTGTCGGCGACTGACTCGTTGAATTTATCGGTAAGTTCAATTTGATTTTTCCGGTTTGAAGCGTTCACAGTCTGAAGGTAATTGACGCAGGCGTTGTGAACGGACCGAAAAAGGTATGGTTTTA
>DATBXH010000271.1:0-2292 GCA_036514375.1 Bacteroidales bacterium
AAAGTGCTGCAGGGCGATTTGATTGATTATGTTATCGCAGGCCATGAATATAACCGGCCGGGTAAGACAACGGCTGTGCTTGTAGGCGGAAACCTTTCGGTATTATTCAGCCTGCGGGGAACATTCTGCGATGTGGATACAGATGGCAAAATCTTGTTTATTGAAGATTTGGACGAGTACCTTTATCACCTTGACAGGATGATGATGAACCTGAAAATATCAGGTAAACTCAGGAATCTGAAAGGTTTAATTGTTGGCGGGATGACTGAAATGAAAGACAATACCATTCCCTTTGGCAAAACTGCATATGAGATTATTGCTGATGCCGTAAACGATTATGGTTATCCCGTAATCTATAATTTCCCCGCTGGGCATTGTGAGCCAAACCTACCGTTATTACTGGGACGAAAAGTGATTATGGATGTACGGCCTGAAAAGGCGCGGTTGGAATTTTACGACAGAAACGCCTGAAAACCAGTTTTAATAGCGCAAAAACTTGTAGTCTCTGGGTACTACAAATAGCTTATTATCAATCCTTCGTGGGTTTATTTCCTGCACTGATACTTTCATCTTCTCGTCGCGCAATAAGGTTTTCTCCACCACCATCATAGGGAAATACCCTTGTGCATCGGGAATCTGATTAAAAAAAAGACAATATTTGGAGTAATCCTCCGTGCGGCCAAGTAAGCTCATTACCTCACTGTAAAAGCTAAAATCTGTTTCTGCCACCCAAAACGACATGTCCATGTTCAAATTGGTATTTCTAACGCGCCAAAGAAAGCACTTGTGACCATCTATATATTTATAATTCTGACTTTTAATGACCGAAAAGTCCTTTTGCAGATCATCAGAGGCTTTGAATTTCTCGATGGTGGTGAATAGCTTTTGCGACGGGCTCAGCGCTGTAATCTTCTTATCCTGAAGGTTGATGATCAAGCTCTGCATAATCTCATGCCTGTTATTTATCTCATCAATCCTGACCATTTTTTCCTTCACCGAAAAGGTATAATAGGTCGTATCATAATAAGTCTGCTTTACAAAGGTGATATTACCTTCAAAACCATAGATCAATGATTTCTGAATGAAGAGCGAAAAAACCAGTAAAATTGTGCTGAAGTAGCGATACATCATAATATTCATTTTTGTTGTTGTATCACCCAATTAATCGTAAATTTGAACAAAAGGTTTCACCGTTTAAATAATTATATGGAAACTACCCGACAAAAAGGAACGGCAGCAGAAGAAATTGCTGTAAACTATCTTAAAAACAAAGGATACGAAATATTGGATCAAAATTGGTATACACAACATTACGAGATAGATATAATCGCCAGGAAAAATGGCATTGTTGCAATTGTCGAGGTTAAAAGTCTTAATTCCAACTACATGCGTGAGCCTTTTCAATCGGTAACACGAAACAAACAACGCATGATAATTTCGGCGACAAACACTTATATTCGCAAGCATAATATCGACGATGAGATCCGGTTTGACATTATTTCCATTATAATGAGCAGGAATGAGCCTCAGATTGAACATATTGAGAACGCTTTTTATCCCTCGGTAAAATGAATATTGAAGAGTTCCGTCAGTATTGCCTGAAAATGAAAGGTGTAACCGAGGAGTTTCCTTTTGGTGGAGACGTACTTGTATTTAAAGTGATGGGTAAAATGTTTGCTCTTACTGTCCTGAACACCGAATTTACTGTTAACTTAAAATGTGACCCGGAACTGGCAATAGAATTAAGAGAAGAATATTCGGCAGTTACCCCGGGCTACCATATGAGTAAAAAACACTGGAATACAATAGTTTGCAGCGAAGTCCCTTTAAAAAAATTGCAAGAATGGATAGATCACTCCTATACTCTTGTATTAAATTCGCTTACAAAAAAAGTAAAAGACCAATATAATTCATTGTAAATGAATTGTATAAATACCCCTCAGAAAATTGACCTCCTTTTTACTTTAAATAATCGTCAAAGTAGTTTGTAACTTTAGTCATGAGGTGTATTCGATCAGACCCAAACACGTTATGTTCGGCCAGTGGATAGGTAAAATAATCGACAGGAATCTTGTTCTTTATGCATTCTTCTATAAAGTTAAGGCTGTTTTGCCACACAACTGTAGAATCTAAAGCGCCATGAATAATCAATAGTTTGCCTTTCAGGTTTTTAGCTTTATAAAGTAGAGAAGTGGACTTAACCCCATCGGGATTTTCTTGTGGAGTATCCATATAACGCTCACCGTACATGACCTCATAGTATTTCCAATCGATTACCGGGCCTCCGGCAAC
>DATBXH010000272.1:0-2537 GCA_036514375.1 Bacteroidales bacterium
CTCCAGTGATTTTGCCATCAGAACGGGACTATACCTCTCACCTCCGATGTAATTCAACCGCCCGTTAATACCCAGAACCTTGTTCTTCCCTATAAAAAATTCCTTCCCAACCAGGATATTAAGCGCATATCCCTTGTTGTATCTCGTATTCCGCCAAACGCCGTCGCCTCCTTTATACTTCGAATTAAAAACAGAGGCAGTAACCAGGTAATAGAAGTTGCGGTAAAGAAACCGTTCCAGCGTAAAGTCGACTCCGATGTTTTTACCAATGCTGTTATTCACCAGGGAATCGCTGAATGTCCAATCCTGCTTGAAATTAATCATGGAATAAGAACTGTCTTTGATTCCGGGAACATTGTATAAATGTTGGTAATAGGGCTCGATCTTCAAATGCAGGTTGTCATTTATTAACCAATCGTATCCGAAAACAAAATGCTGCGCATGAGACAAACCCAGGTTCTTATTTGGATATACAGTCTTCCCTCCCACTGTTTTACTAATGAAATAAATTTTCAATTCCTCCATCTGATCGTGTTTCCCATAACCGAAACTGAAAGAATGCCCCGGAGCAAATTCCCATTTTACACCAAAACGGGGATCAATAGCCCAATCGTTGTTCAGGGCAAAATAATTGGCATTTACTCCTGCATTGACGGAAAGACGATTTGAAATATCGTATTTCGACTCGGCATAAAACTCGGCATAATTGCTGTGTCCCTTTCCCTTCACAAAATTCCGGTATGTATCGGGCTGGTTCTCGTCTGATGTACCGTTCATGTTTAAGTTATAGAATAAGATCTGGTCGTTTAATCCAACTTTTAGCGTGTGTTTTGCGTTAAACTTTTGAATCAGGTATGAACTCACTGTTATTCTGCCGGATTTGTCGGCCAGGTAGGCACTGGGTCGCAACTCCAGGTTATTGTCCAGACGTTTCTGATTCATGATGTTTCGCGTTCCGGAAGCAGCAACTGTAGTATTAAGCAATGTTCGATTACCCAGGGTAATTTTATGTGTTAAACCTGTGGCTCCCATATCGAGGGTCCAGTTGTAGTAAATCCGGTCCCAGTCGGTTTCCCATTTTGCAGAATCAAGGCTCTCCGGTTCGCGGTTAAAATCAATTCCCCCAATTCCCCACAACGAAAAGGTTCCGGCTTTTTGAGCCGGAAAATTCAGTTTGAACGAAAGATCCTGGTATTTGGGCACCTGCTGCGAAGGAATAATCCCCATTCCGCTGAGCAAACCCGTTGTCGAATACCGGTAATTGAACAAGTAGGTAGCACTTTTGCCCCTTTTAAACGGACCCTCCGAAGCAACATCAATACCCAGCAGTCCTATCTGCACAGTGCTTTCTCTTGTTTCACTATTACCATTACGGAGTTTCATATCGAATACACCCGCCAGGGCATTGCTATATTCGGCAGGGAAAGCACCTGTAAAGAAATCGGAATTGGAAAGTAACTGACTGCTAAAGATCGTAACAGCACCACCTCCTGCTACGTTTCCGTTAGGGAAATGATTTGGATTTGGTATTTCAACTCCTTCGAGACGCCATGAAACTCCTTTGGGCGAATTTCCCCGGATAATAATTGCATTGTCCTGTATATTACCTACCGTTACACCGGCAAAGGCAGAAGCCATCCGGGCCGGATCGTCAAGACCTCCCGCATAACGTCGTGTTTCTTCTACCGTAAAAGATCGTGCACTTATGGTAGCCATGGAATTTAGGGGTTTTTCCTTTCTCGAATAAGCATTGACCGTAACTTCGCTCATCTGATTTACCGACTGTTTTAACCCGATATTTAACACCACTTCTTTACCGGTTGTAATCATTACTTCGGGAATAATAGCCTGTTCGTAACCCAGGTAACTGACCCGGATATTGTACCTGCCAAGAGGAACTTCCGGAATTCTGAAATTTCCATTGATATCGGATATCGTTCCCATCACAGGATTGGTTCCCAACACCACAATATTGGCATCGGTCAGTGGTGCTTGCGATTCATTATCAAAAATCTTTCCCTTAACAGTCTGAGTGAGGGTTTGTGATAAGCCGGGAATTGCCGGAATCCATATACTGATAAGAAAAATAATTTGAAAGATAGTATGCTTGCCTGTTTTCATAAAATTAAGATTAAGGTTTTGGCTTAGGTTAAAGGATTGGTATGCAGCTTTTACAGCAGTCGGATGGCTATCTTCCCTCCTATCCAGGTTTTTATGTTCACGCCATTGTTGTATGTGTCGTTGGTTAACCGGTAAGGTGCTATGCTTGCTACCTCATCGTTGTAATATTTTGCGTGAGTGTCGGTGATGAACAGATTGTAAGTAAGACCGGCTGAAATGGATACTTTATCGGCAATTTTCCAGTCGACACCCACATAAAGCTTGCACAACTCACTGTTGAATCTGCTGAAATGTCCTTTGCTGACCTGCTGCGAGCTAAGATCAATATTATACGACAAACGACCGGGATTCCCGAACATCGATCCAACACCATATCCTACGGTCCACAATGGATTACCAAAATCGGACGGACGGAT
>DATBXH010000273.1:0-7972 GCA_036514375.1 Bacteroidales bacterium
TCATTCCCCTGTAAGGCTTTAGAAGACTAAAAACACTAGGTTTAGCTTCTTTCTTTTCCTTAATTTTACGCATATGATGTTCAATAAAGATGACAAAGAAAGGTTAAAATTTTTTTTCATTTACAGGATAATCGGCGAAAGACCGAAAGTTACCGACAAACCAGAAAATCCTATCTAAAGTCTTCAGGCTTGCCACTGGTATCATAGACGAATGAAAAGAGGAAATGTTTTAAAGAATTTAAATCGATTGATTGTAAGTGTTGTACGGTTGGGTTTGAATCAGAAGAATCATGATGTTCATAGGTTCAGGCCGGAAATAATTCCAGGAACAAATCGTACAGTTGTTCCTGTTTCCGTAATTTAAACCTGGCGGCACTCTGGTTTATTCCGATCTTAATTGTGAATGCGTGATGAGGCAATGCTTTGAAAAGATCTTCATCAGTTTTGTCATCTCCAACAGCCATCACAAAATCAAAATGCGATTTTTTAAGGAGCCTGGAAGCCACTGTACCCTTGTTGTACAAGGTTCCTTTTATTTCAAGTACTTTTTTTCCTTCCAGTATTTGCAGCCCGGCATTGTTTCTAAGAAATTCATGGAGGGCTTTTTTTAATTCTGCAAGGTTTTCCTTCGCTAAATCAGGTTCAACATTTCTGTAATGCCAGGCCAGGGATGCAAATTTTTCTTCCATAAAGGCTCCGTTGCATTTATCAGTGAAATATTTAAGAATTGATATAGCCTCCTGTTTCCAGGTTAGTTCCATCGCGGCGTTGGCTATCCAGCCTTTTTTAAATTCTTTTATGAAGAAACCGTGCTCTGCAATTAACGTAATATTTGGCTTTTTAAACTGACATTCGAGAAACTCTCTTCCTCTGCCGCTGATAATAACTACTTTATTTTTGTGGTCGTTTGTAAGGCTGGTGATAATCTTTTCAGCCTTTCCATTCATTACGGCATGTTCCGGTAAGTTGGCAAATGGGATCAGGGTTCCGTCGTAATCAAGAAATATGAGACGTGCATTTGCTTTTCCATAGGCTTCTCTTAAGGTATTTACATAGTTATGGTCCATGTGCTCATTTAAATGAATAAAGGTTTATCGAGCTTGATCGCCAGACGGTAAACTGCGTTTATCAGTCCAACATGGCTGTAAGTTTGCGGAAAGTTTCCCCATTGACCGCCACGTGCATCCGCATCTTCGCTAAATAATCCCAGATGATTCGAGCATGTGAGCAACTTATCAATAGTATCTTTTGCCTTGTCCAACTGACCGGTAGCTGCCAAAGACTCGGCGTACCAAAATCCGCTAATCAGGAATGAGTTTACAGCTTCTCCCAAGTCGTCCTGCGAATATCTGAAAAAAAGTCCGTTTTTGTTAAATAGTTCTTTTTCATGGGCCAGTAAATGAGACCTCGCAATTTCGCTCTTAGGATCCAGGTAATTCATTGTAATGAGTTGCAGATTGCTACCATCCAGATGTTTACTGCCTATTGCCTGAGTGTAAGCTCCCTTCTCCGGATTGTAACACTGCTCGAGATACTCTTTCGATTTTTTAGCAAGTGTCATCGATTTATTAATGATCTCATCACTTTCAAGAGATCTTCCAATTTTCATGCCAGCCATACATCCGGCCCAGTGAAAAAGATAAGTGTAGCAATGAAACTGGCTGGTGGTTCCAAATTCCCATAATCCTGCATCTGGAATATCTATATTTTCTGCTATACGATTGAGGAGCCATTCCGTAATGTAAAGCGAATTCTTTTTATCCAGGTAATTCAGCCGTTTATCGATGAACAGAGGCAGAAGGCTCACCAAAACTTGTCCATATACATCGTTTTGTACTTGTACGGTTGCATTATTTCCAACTCTGACAGGTTTGTTTCCCTTATAACCATGTAAGTCGAATAATTTTTCCATGGGCACCGGATCGCCAAGAATGGTGTACATGGGTTTAATGTATTGCTTTTCATTCATGATAATGTTCTGAATGAAATGGAAATATTTTTCAAGCTCTTCGAAGTGTCCGATATTGTCGAAAGCATTGAGCGTATAATAAGTATCTCGCATCCAGCAGTAGCGATAATCCCAGGTTCTTTCCGATCCGTCAAATTCGGGCAGACTGGTTGTACCTGCGGCTATCACGGCTCCTGTATCCTCGAACTGATGAAGTTTTAAAACCAATGCCGATCGTATCACCTCATCCTGGTAAATGGAGGGTATAGAAGTAGATTTTACATAGTAGGTCCAGTATTGGTGGGTTTTGTCAAAGAAGGTTTCGACTGTTTCCGCCAACGGGGCTTCCAACGGCGCACCATAGCTAAAGACAAGGTATTTGGTTTGGTTCAATACAAAAGGTTTTTCTCCCATAATATAATTCAGCGGAATATCTGTAGTCAACCGGATGTGACTTCCCAAATTAAGATAACGTATGTGATTACTGCCAGGTACCACATCCGGTTTAAGCTCTCCATATTCGCCTACCGGTCTGCATTTAACTACGATAAAAGGATTGCCTTCCATGAGTTCAACTTTCCGAAACAGCATCAAAGGCTTGAAATGACGATTGTACTGGTAAATGCGGGGAGCAAAGTCAATCACACGGAACCGTCCATCGTTAATCTCAAATTCCGTAGCCAAAATATTGGTGTTCTTCAGGTAATACTGTTTGGACCTGAACTGGGCCGAAGAAGGTTTTATACTAAATTCACCGCCTTTTTCTTTATCCAGAAGCGATCCAAAAATAAAACTACTATCGAACCTTGGCATGCAGAGCCAGTTTACATTGGCAGAAGTATCAATATATGCCAGGTACGAACAGTTTCCTATAACCCCAAAATCGTATTTATTGACATCTATGGACATATCATGTTGTTTTAAAATGCAGTGGAAGGAATTGTAAACTCATACAAGTTAGGAATAATCGTTTATATCATGGATAACTTTTTTAAAGGTTACTGATCTTTAAAGAAATAATGTTATTTTTTACGTTTGTATCTTTCCTTATCATCATTACTTTTACTTTAAATATTTTAATGAACATGTTATCAAAATTGTTCAAACGGCTTTTGTATTGGCGTACAAACCATGTCAGTAACCGGACTTTTCTGATCATTGCAAGCATCATGGTGGGTTGTGTCTCGGCATTAGCTGCCGTTATTTTAAAAACATTTGTGCACTGGCTTCACGGAATACCACTATACTTTTCGCAAATATCATCCAACCATTTGTGGTTCATTTATATGCCATTGGCTGGTATTCTAATATCGGTTATTCTAACCAGGTTCTTTTTTAAAGGACATCTGGAAAAGGGCCTGGGTTCGATCCTGTTTGCCGTTTCAAGGAAAAAAGCCATTATTGATTCTGATAAGATGTATTCCCATGTTATAACAAGTGGGGTGACCATTGGTTTAGGAGGATCAGCAGGACTTGAGGCTCCTATTGTTATTACAGGTTCAGCCATTGGTTCAAATATAGCCAGAGCCTTAAATTTGGGGTATAAGGAACGGGTGCTACTGCTTGCATGCGGGGCTGCTTCTGGTATAGCTGCAGTATTCAACAGTCCTATAGCAGGCGTTATTTTTGCAATAGAGGTGCTTTTAACGGAAATCTCTATTCCTGTTTTTATACCCTTACTTATATCAACAGCTACTTCCATTATTATTTCTAAGGCAATTTATAAAGGCCAATTGTTTTATCTGGTTACGAACGATTGGTATTATAATGCGATACCATTTTATATTCTTTTAGGCGGGTTGTGTGGATTGTTATCCGTATATATGACCCGCGTGACGCTTAATCTGGAGAGATTTTTTACAAAACAGCGAAATATTTATGTAAAGGCTTTGCTTGGAGGGACTTCCTTGGGTGTACTTATTCTTCTTTTCCCACCTTTGTATGGAGAAGGCTACGATACCGTTAAAGATCTTTTAGCCGGGTCATATGGAGCTTTGTTGAATTTTAGCTTTTTTGATGTGTTTAAAGATAATCCCTGGATTATCCTTATTGTTACAGTGTTTGTTATTATTTTAAAGGTGGTTGCCTCCAGTTTTACGACCGGCTCGGGAGGAAACGGTGGTATTTTTGCCCCGTCATTGTTTACCGGGGCCTTGACAGGTTTTGGTCTTGCATTTTTTATTAATACGATAGGATTTGGTCATTTACATATAGGTAATTTTATTGTTGTTGGTATGGCCGGTATCCTTAGTGGTGTAGTGCATGCACCGCTTACCGCGATCTTCCTCATAGCCGAAATTACGGGCGGATATGTGTTATTTGTTCCGCTCATGATTGTTTCGGCACTGTCTTATTTTATTAGCAAGTATTTTGAGCCTTATTCAATTTATACGAAACGCCTGGCACAACGAGGACAGTTACCCAGTGTTGACAAAGACTATGATATTCTTAACCTATTAAGAATAGATGATTTGATTGAAACCGATTTCATCCCCCTGAAATCTTCCGGAACGCTAAAGAGTCTTGTGGATGCCTTTAAAGTCAGCAGCAGAAATATTTATCCGGTAGTCGATAATGACAATAAACTTTTAGGGGTCATTTACCTTCAGACCGTTAAAAAACTGATGTTCCGGAAGGAACTATACCAGCAGATTATAATTTCGGAGATTACAGACACGAATATTGTTGTTATCGACAGGAGTGATAGTATGAAATCTGCCATGCAGAAGTTTGAAGAAACGGGCTTGAGTAGTATCCCTGTTACAGATGGTAGTAAGTATATCGGTTTTATTTCCAGATCGAGTATTTTTTCTAATTACAGAAGGCTTTTGAAACAATCGGTATCATTATTTTAAAGATTTTAATAACAAACCCCGACATCAATGAATAATAACGGTTTATCGGATACACAATTAGTTGCTCCCTGTGGAATAAATTGCAGGGTATGTCTGGCATATCTCAGAGAGAAGAACAAATGCTCCGGCTGCCGGGCAATAGGTGATTTTAAGGTAAAGCACTGCAATGCGTGCAGGATCAAAAATTGTGAATATCTTCCGGTAAAAGAGCTTAATTTTTGTTACGATTGTACAAAATACCCCTGTGCAAAGATGAAGCAATTGGATAAACGTTACCGGACAAAGTATAAAATGAGTGTTATTGGGAATCTGAGTCTGATAAAAGATTCCGGATTGGTTTATTTTACTCAGGTTGAGACAGAGAAATGGAAGTGTAAAGCCTGTGGCGGAGTTATTTGTGTCCACCGTGGGTATTGTCTTAGCTGCGGCAGTCCAAGAATTGGAATTTCCTAAGCCAATTCATTTAAAAGGTGAGGTTATCAATCTCTCGTTTGATTTTGAGTTTTCGTGATCTTACAGGACTAGGTTGTGTAGTGTCCTAAGACTACGTTATGTGATCCCCTAAGACTACGATGCGTGGTCCCCTAAGACTACAATGTGTGGTCTCCTAGGATTACGATGTGTCGTCCCCTAAGACCACGTTGCCTGGTATTAGGAGACCACATCATATACTTTTATCGGATTAGAAACTTTATTTATTTACCTTACCTGCAGGTCGTTTGTTTTGCTCCAATTCTTTGTCGCATGGGTCAGTTAACGCCTGCATTTTTTTAACCTGATCCCGGTTCTCTCCAAATACATTATTTGTTTCCGACGGATCGTTATCAAGATTATATAAGGCTATTTCGGTTTGCATCGTTTTAATTTTACCCGGTTTGCCATCTTTGCCAGGAATCTGCACCGAAGGATAAGAGTGTGGCAGGTACAGCTTCCAGGGGCCCTGACGAACTGCTAATAGTTGATCGCCAAGATAGTAATAGTAGGCTTTCCTGGCGCGTAATAGTTTTTCCATGCCCGAGAGAACAGGCCATAAATCGATACCATCTATTTTAGCAGCAGGCATGGCATTGCGGGTTAAATCGGAGATAGTTGGGAAAATATCCATAATGGAACCAAACTCATTTGTTTCCTGTCCTCCGGGGGCCCTGTCCGGATATCGGAAAATAAACGGAACACGCACACCGCCTTCAAAAATGGTATTGACTCCTTCTCTGAATCCTCCGGCATAACCGGCATGGTTACCATATAAAATATTCGGTCCGTTATCCGATGTAAATATGATGATGGTTTGTTTATCAATGTTCAGTTTCTGAATGGTTTTCTCAATCTGTCCCACCACCCAATCAGTTTCCGCAACTGCATCGTAAAATAATCCGCCTTTTGATTTACCAATAAAATCTTTTGAAACAGCCAGCGGAACATGAGTGTTCGTGAGTGCCATACACAGTAGAAATTGAGAACTGCTGTTTTGGGTTATAAAATTGATAGCCCGATCCGTATATCGTTTGCTTAACAGGGTTTGGTCCGGATTCCTTTCAATGGTTTTGGTACCATCAATAAGAGGGAGTTCATCCCATTGCGGGTTTACCTGTTTGTTGATATCGTTTGCATAAGGAATGCCAAAGAACTCATCGAAGCCCTGTTTAGTCGGGAGAAATGTGGTGTCATCCCCCAGGTGCCATTTCCCAATATAACAAGTGGCATAATTATTTTGCTTGACTAATTTGGCCATAGACATTTCTGCCGGGTTCAACCCAAGGTTATAAACTTTCTCCGTCCAGTCGGCTCCTTTTGGCCCCAAATCAGATGTAATGCCCACTCTCTTCGGATAACATCCCGTGAGCAGTGCAGCACACGATGGTGATGATGACGGCATAGAATAGAAATTATTAAACTTTGTACCCTCTTTGGCTAACCTGTCAATATTCGGAGTTTTCACTTTATCAGCTCCATAACATTGTATGTCCATATATCCTAAATCATCAGCAATAATGACGATGACATTCGGTTTGATTTTAGGTTTTTGTTGTGCCTTGGCAATATCAATGTGAAAACCCGCGGCGAAAAGCAAACCCATTCCCAATAATAGCTTCGTTAAGTTCATAAAATATTAATTTAAATAGTTATCCAGTCAAAATGTTAACTCATGGAGAAGTTTAACGGGGGAAACGGACATAGGTTACTAAAGATAATAAAAATGGACTAAAGATGATATAAAACTATGCAGTTCTTTGTTCATTTTTTTTAGCCTGTGGATTCGCGAAATCGGGCGCCCGTTTGGTTAATTTATAATGTCCAAATTCAGTTTTCTGTTCTTCTTATTGCGATTATTGTCCGCAAACCGGGGAATAATTCCTCGAAAAAATATTCCTCATGAATTTCTATCGGAATTATTTTTATTTGATATTGAGGTAATTGTGTAATTTTTATTATTGTGGCACAATTGTGGTTGGTCTATGAAATAAAACTTAACATATGAAAGCAATTTATCTGTTAGCAATAGTTATAGTTTTTGCGACTTTTGGATGTAACCAGAAGGAAAAGCAAGAAATAGAAAGGCTTAATAAAGAAAATGCAGCTTTGAGAGTACAATCCCAAGCTAAAGATTCATCGATTAACGATATTCTTCAATCGTTTAACCAAATCGAAGCTAATCTTTCCGTCATCAAAGAGAAAGAATCTGTTATCTCCGTAAAATCTTCATCGAATAATGATCTCAGCCCGGACGTAAAATCCCGGATCAATAATGATATCATGGTTATCAATGATTTGATGACAAAGAATAAAAGGGAGATCATACGTCTTCAGAGGCTTTTGAAGGACTCTAATCTAAAAATAGGTGAGTTCGAAAAAATGGTTGCGCAACTGAATGCTCAGATTGCTGAAAGAGACAGCCAGGTCCTGGTACTTAAAAATGATCTGTCCAAATTAAATTTCTCTATGACAGCGCTGAATGCCTCGATGGACAGCTTGAAGACAGAGAGAGCTCAGCTTAAATCAGTGATTGAGGATAAGACCAATTCGCTTAATACGGCCTATTACCTGGTAGGAACAAAAAAAGAACTTATTCAGGATAACGTGGTGATGAAAACCGGTGGCATTGTTGGTATCAGTTCGAGTATCAAGATGAAACAGGATTTCAACGACTCAAAATTTCAGCGTGTGGATA
>DATBXH010000274.1:0-2732 GCA_036514375.1 Bacteroidales bacterium
AGCCAGCCACATTCCGGTATGTCGCATGCCATCACTGTGAATTTGCCATTACGCATGGAAAAAATTGAAGAAAAAGAAAATCTTGAATATTATGTCGTATCCGGAACACCTGTAGATTGTGTCAAGCTTGCGAACAATCAGTTGTTTCGCGGACAAAAGCCGGACCTTTTGGTTTCAGGTATAAACCACGGAGCAAATTCTTCTTCGAGTATTGTTTATTCCGGTACCATGGCTGCTGTTATCGAAGGATGTCTGTATCACACGCCTTCTATCGGATTTTCTTTGCTGGATTTTTCGAGACATCCGGATTTTTCGGCTTCTATCACGTATGTGAGGGAGATTGTTAAAAATGCATTGGAATTTGGAATCTTACCCGATACATGTTTGAACGTGAATATACCGAAATTGCCGTACGAAGAAATAAAAGGTGTTCGTATTTGCCGTCAGAATAAGGGAGTTTGGCGCGAAGAGTTTGACAAACGTTTGGATCCGAATGACAGGGAATATTACTGGCTTACAGGCGAGTTTTATAACCTCGAGCCAGATGCGGAGGATACCGATGAATGGGCTCTGCATCATAAATATATTTCCATAGTTCCGGTGCAGGTCGATTTAACCTCTTATAAAGGCATTGAGCACCTTAAGCAGTGGAAGTTCTGAGCTTAAAGGTATAGCTGGATCTTAAAAAAGCTTTTAATAACATTTGTTTATAAAATATCAAGGCAATGGATATAGATGACGAAACTGGCCAATTTTCAGATAATGAAATAACTACACCGTCAAAACTTGATTCTTTATGGCTGGGTCTTATGGTTGGGATGGTAGCTCCAGTAATTTCATTCGTGATGTTTTATTATTCAAGTTTTACTAAGGTATCATTTGATTATTTCATTCAGTATTCAGTGAGGATTGGAGCATTAATCAATATTCTTACGGTTTGTTTAATCCCCGATTTCCTGATTTTTGCTCTTTTCATCTGGCGAAAGCATTATTCCTCTGCTCGCGGACTTGTTATTGCTTCAGCATCTCTTACAATTTTAATAATCGGTACTAAAGTCTGGCTAGCGGTGTTTTAGATGAATTAGTTAAGGTTGTGTATTTTAATATAAATTTTCTAACGTATAATTTAATGTCAAAAATAATGAGAAGCTATTTCGTTTTTGTTTGCCTGATTTTTATTCCGATTTTTTCCGGATGTAAGTCAAAACCTGAGAGTATTAAGTTTACGGGTATTACACAAATGGATAAGTTTGGAACAATAGAAGGCACACCTGATACTACCGACTGGGGGAGCAAAGATATCTGGACAGCACGTGAGAAGGCTTTATTTGCTGATTCGTTTTCGACAAACTGCAAGGCTGTTAATTTTAGGGCCATGTTCTATCCAAATCCCTGCAGAAAAAAATCCACTTTGTATTTGTTGAAGGATTCGACCGTTAGAGTCGCCATTCGTTTGGTCGACAAGGATCTGAATGTCATTATGAGCAACGATTCTGTTTATAAGTCAGCCATGGAATTTGATTTGTCATCTTTCAAAACAGATGATACCATTCGGCTATATTACAAGTTTATAACCAAGGATAAATGTGAGTACAGAGGGCATGGCGATATTTCTGTAAATCCGTATAAGTAGATATGATATTCAGGTTCAGTATACCAGAAATCAGGCCAATATGAAATATTACATTATCGCAGGCGAAGCATCAGGCGATTTACATGGCTCCAACCTGATAAAGGCCATAAAGCTGTCGGATATTCAAGCTAACATCAGGTGCTGGGGCGGCGATCTTATGCAGGCCGAGGGTGGAACACTTGTAAAGCATTACCGAGAAACTGCCTATATGGGATTGTTCGAAGTCATTGCTCACGCTGGTGCAATAAAAAAAAATTTTGATTTTTGCTATTCCGATATTCTTGCATTTTCGCCCGATGTGTTAATTCTTATCGATTATCCGGGGTTCAATCTTAGGGTAGCCCGATTTGCCAAGGAACACGGAATCAAAGTGTTTTATTATATCTCGCCAAAAGTCTGGGTTTGGAAAGAATCGCGTGTAAAACATATTAAAAAGTATGTCGATCGGATGTTTGTTATCTTTCCCTTCGAAAAAGAATGGTATGCTACCCGACATCAATTTGAAGTGGATTATGCAGGTAATCCATTGATTGACGCCATTGAAGAAAAGAAGCAAACTCTTTGTACCCGGGAAGAATTCATCTCGCGCAACAATTTGTATGATAAACCTGTGATTGCTCTGCTTCCTGGGAGCCGTAAACAGGAGGTTCTTCGATTGTTGCCCATTATGACTTCTATTGTAGAAAAGTTTCCCGATTACCAGTTTGTTATTGCAGGTACATCCGCACTTGACAGTAGTTTCTATCAAAAACTTATGGTCAGTGATAAAGCTGCATTTGTTGTAAATCAGACATATGAGCTTCTTTATCACGCTCATGCTGCTGTCGTTGCCTCTGGTACGGCAACATTAGAAACTGCATTGTTTAATGTACCCCAGGTAGTTTGCTATCGAATTAGTACTGCTACCTTTGTTTTGGGTCGACCTTTTGTACCAGTCAAGTATTTCTCCCTGGTTAATATTATTATGGATGAGGAAGTAGTGAAAGAGCTTTTGCAATACCATCTTATACGAGACATTACAAACGAATTATCCCGAATTCTTAATGATAATAAGTATCGACAGCATATGCTTGATAAATATAAAGAGTTGAGAGAGAAA
>DATBXH010000275.1:0-3862 GCA_036514375.1 Bacteroidales bacterium
ACCAAGCACAGGTATCCATGCAAAGATAAAAAGTATATTGGGGACCTCTGCCCCACAGAAACTGGCTTTGAAATATTTACCTTTATCGAAGAAGGGTGAACCGGTTGATATGACAATCTACAATTACAGCAGCACTTACCCCGATTCGACAATCATTCATGAATCGTGTGGAAATCTGATGAAATCGGATGTAGATACAGTCTGGGTTTTATTGGTTTACGCAACATCTACAGGCAATTACGAATTCACCTTTTACCGGGTAAAGGAAAACAGCCTGATTAAAGTGGATGATGATTTTGCAGAATACCCGGATGCACAAACGTCCTCCCTGGTTGCAGCAGGATATGCGGTACCGAACAATGGCGAACTCATGGTTGCAAACGGAACGTATTCCTCCTGTATCCCAATCCGGATTAATGCCACCAACGTTCGTTTCACGGGGCAGCAAAAAGAAAATGTATTTCTGGAAAATGCAAACAGGTCGGCCAGCGTTGTAGATTTCAGCAATAAAGGCGGCATCATGAAGGATTTGACTGTACGCACTTCCGGAAATTATTCGGCTGTGCTTCTTTCCGGCTCAAATATTACGGTTCAAAATGTAGATATTAAAGCCCGTAAGGGAGAAGTTATATTGACAGGATTGTCCACCTTAAGTTATTCTTCCTATCTGACTTTAAAAAATATCTCAATCACAGGTGCGGCGACCGGAATGGATGTGGAGACGACCTACGGAGTGATCGAAAACTGCGTTTTAAATACCACGTATAGCGGCATTGAATGTTACGGCAGTAATAACAGAATACGCCACGATTCCATCACGGTAAATAACGCATATAGGGCTATCCTGTCCGAACCTGCTGCTAATTTTGGCAATGGATTCTGCAATGTCGACAGTAATGCAATTACCATTAACACGATCTCTTCGAGTAATGACGGTTGCATTTCCATCAAAGCCGACGGAGGAACAAACGATACCAGCACCGTATACATCAGGCATAATAATATCAAGTCAGCCGGCTCAGGTTTTGCTATTTCTGCTACAAACGGCCGCGGACCCTCCAAGATAGTGATTGAAAACAACAGTTATACATCAACAGATACCAGAGGCGGCAAAGCCCTGAATTTGGGCAACTCAAACGTGTATATAGCTTCTTCAATCATTGTAAGGAATAATATATTTGACGGCCTTGGCTCGCAACAAAGCATTAAAATTTACGGCGTGGACTTAATTAGTCAGGATCAACGGTTCGCTTTGTATAACAACAGCTTCCGTATGGCAGCTAATGCATATACCGATACCTCTGGGTATTTTATCTGGATACAGGGCAAGAGTCTTACTTTTGAGGATACTGCTAATGTTTATCTTGTAAATAATATCTTTACTGCAAACAATCATTCCTATCTTGTTGCGTGCTACAGCAATATTACGTTTTACAGTGATTACAATGACGTATATAATTTCCGCAAATATTTGGGTAAAGGCACCATTATTGGCAGAACTCATGATATTACCAGTAATCCTTTATATATTGATAACTTATTGCATGTCGACACATTCAGTCCTTCCATAGACATCGGGGCCTCACCCGCCCTGTTTAAGTATATTCCTGTATTCGACATTACCGGGAAAACAAGACCCCAGGGTATAGGATACGACATGGGAGCATACGAAACAAAGTAAGCGGTTTATTCATGGATATAGATAATTTATTACTAAAGTGTAAATTACTTAATGGTCAGAGCGGAAAATGATCTTTAATCCAGCCTCAATTATTCGACTTTTGATAAACGTTCTATCTTACGAATGTCCAATACAGGATGCGGCTGGTAAAGTTCTTTCCAAAGGGAATGGTTTAACAATTCAGTGAATAAAGATGTTTAAAGGTATGCTTCGAGCCTGGTTCTATAACAGACCAGAATAAAACCGTTTACCGATGACCTTCAAAGAAAAAAAGCTTTACCACCAGATTCACCCATTGAAATTATTTACAGATATTTCATCGGGTTTTTTCACGACTTATTTACTGTGGATGCATCATATTACCTGGTTCCTGATCCTCTTCTTTTTGCCTTCTTTAGCCGTATCAATACTGCTGATAAAGTTTGCTAATCTTGACCCTTTGAAAGAATCCCGCTTAGGGAGATATTTAGAAAAATATATGACCCCGGCAATTGAGGCTATTCGATTATGCGGACAAGTAATCATGTGGATTGCCGGATGGTATCAACTTATATTTTTAATTGTCATTGGGTTTATTATCATAGCAGGGGGCTGGTGCAATGGACTCTTATTTAAAAGGCAAGCGTAAGTAAAAAGCGGCTAAACATTGGCAGAACCAAAAGTAAGATGTATTCATTCGTCTATATAATTGCAAGTTAAACGATTTGTCTTCATAATCGCCGGAAATAACTCAGTATCATTAACAAAAATTTTATGGATTTGTTATAAACGTCCATAGAAGATGATAATATATCAATTACTAAATTTTTGATCAATGGCTGTATTTATCTTTAAAAAGCTTCAGATCTGCGATGTTGAAGACACACCCATTGCCTGTCCTGACGATAATAGCAATAGCAGCTTTATTTTCTGTCCGCTCAATAGCATAAAATACCAAGATAGAGCGGATTCGGAACCAACGAATACTCACTCTCCTTCATTTTTTTCGTCACCTTGTATGTTGCCGGAATTTGAAGACGATGAAAGTAATCCTGAACAATAATACCGTCTCTCATACAAAAAATAGTTTAGCGACGGTTGCCAGGTATTTTCCAGATTTGTCCTCCTTAAATAAACATTTATCCACCTGTCCGGAAGGGTTGTTAAGTATTTTTATCTGTGTTTACTATAACAAGGAATATTTAACTTATTGCTAACATTTAAACTTAACTCGATGAAAATTTTAAGTAAACTAAGTGTAATTGTTGTGTTAGTTCTTCTAACTGCAACGTGTTCAAAAATTAATGAAAAAGCTGCGGATATAAAGTCAAATGAGACTCCTGCGGCATTCTGGAATCTCACGGGCAACGTTGTAGCTCATGATCCATGTATTATTAAAGAAGGAAGCACATGGTGGTCATTCCAAACCGGAACAGGTGTGGGTGTCAAATATTCTTCCAACGGACTTAACTGGACTCAGGGCGTTCAGCGGTTTGCATCAGAACTTTCCTGGTGGAGAACGTATGCACCTAATATGGGAAGTAACGACGTGTGGGCTCCTGATTGTTTTTATTACAATGGTCGATATTGGTTATATTACAGTGTATCGGAATTTGGAAAGAACAATTCTGCTATTGGTCTCACCTCCTGCTCCAGCATAGCTAAAGGAGACTGGAGAGACGATGGCATGGTTGTATCCACAAAATCCGGATCAAGCGCAGCCAATGCCATCGATCCCAATGTAACCCAGGATGCATCCGGGAACTTATGGCTTTCCTATGGTTCGTGGTTTGATGGTATAAAACTGGTGAAATTGAGTACATCTACCATGAAGCCAACAGGAAGTACATATTCATTGGCAAAAAGAAGTAATGGAATTGAGGGCTCCGATATCGTTTATAATGGTGGTTATTACTATCTGTTTGTTTCTATCGATAAGTGCTGTCTGGGTGTAAACAGCACGTATAAAATTGCCTACGGACGGTCAACCAGTATAACAGGACCTTATACCGCACAAGATGGTACAGCCATGCTAAGCGGAGGTTGTACTGTTTTCGATTCGGGAAACTCCAGATGGATTGGTCCGGGTGGTCAGGATATTTATAAAAACGGCAGTAGCTATGTCATCATTCGCCATGCCTATGATGCCACAGATAACGGAACACCCAAAATGCTCATAAACGATTTGTATTTTAGCGGCGG
>DATBXH010000276.1:0-6000 GCA_036514375.1 Bacteroidales bacterium
CCCCCAAATCCCCCAAATGGGGGACTAAAAATTCAATGATTTTCAGCTGGTTCCCTGGAGGGGTTAGGGGTAAAACAGATGAAAATTATTGAATTTTTGACTTTTCGGAGTGAACTCAATATTTTATTTTGGTTTAATTCATAAAATCCCTTTCATTTCCAGGTTCCTGTTTTCGCACTGCCAAAACAGGTTTATCATAAATTTGTTAAAGAAGTTGTTTTGTTTAAAATACCTATTATAAGCCCAATACGTCTTTTTATTTTTCTGAAAGGTTCGTGAACTCAATACGAAGCATAACCAATGCAAACCATTTCCGATGACCAAAATCATCTATATTTTGCTGGAATACACCGTGGGAACACGTATTTAATGTTAAGGAACTGGGGCTCCGCAGGGTTTTAGGGACGCCGGCCTGAAGTTAAACTTAACGTGAAATGATATACCGAAATATATATTCCTGGCTGTTGTTGTTCATAGGAATGATCATTACAGCAGTTGTTACCATCAGCACATATAATGATATTGAGAAAGAGGCTGGAAGCGAGTTTCTGTTTTCCTGCAACGAGATCAGGAATAAAATTACCATGCGCCTTGATGCTCAGGCTCAGGCATTGCAAAGTGGGATAGGACTGTTTAGCGCAAACGATACTGTTACAAGACAGGATTGGAAATCTTTTATCGACCAGTCGAAATTTCTCCGGAGTTTGCCTGGTATTTTAGGCGTTGGCTATGCCATGCTGGTTCAGCCCAGGGATTTGCCCAGGTATCTACAGCTTATCAGAAATGAAGGCTTTAACGATTTCAACATTAAACCCCAATCTACTCGCGATACAATTACATCCATTGTTTACCTTGAGCCATTGGTCGGAAGAAACCTACGGGCATTTGGCTACGACATGTTTACAGAGCCGGTTCGCCATAAAGCAATGGAACAGTCCAGAGATCTTAATTTGCCGATTATAACAGGGAAAGTTACATTGGTACAGGAAACTAGTCGCGATATACAGGCAGGTACGCTTATGTATCTTCCCGTGTACCGCAAAGGATATCCTGTCAATACGGTGGAGGAACGCCGAAAGGCAATCAAGGGATGGGTATATAGTCCCTATCGCATGAATGATATGATGGC
The DNA here is from genome assembly GCA_036514375.1 of Bacteroidales bacterium. GTDB lineage: Bacteria > Bacteroidota > Bacteroidia > Bacteroidales > JAAUTT01 > JAAUTT01. Next base: position 1,130 of record DATBXH010000276.1, read on the forward strand.
CGGTATCCTGGGCAATTGGGAGAACAAAAACAACATCAAACTTAATCTGATTGTTTATGACGGTGATTCGGTAGCATCCGGAGCAGAACTTTACCGGCATATCTCAGAAGATAATCAGATAGTCTCAAGACCTCATTTTATCCAACTGGTTTCCATAGATTTTAATACTACATGTTGGACGCTCAAATTTTTCCAGCCCAGAGCAAGTTTAACAAGTGTAAGGTATGCCCGGCTATGGCTAACCCTTTTTGGCAGTATCATTATTGTCATTTTGCTGTTTTTACTTTTTCGTTCGCTTATACGAACACGCAATAATGCGAGGCAAATTGCCAATCAGCTGACCAGTGAACTGAGGGAAAGCGAAACCAGGTTACGCTTTGCTATAGAAGGCTCGAAATTAGGGACCTGGGATTGGGATATAAAAACCGGCCGGGTTGTTTTTAACGAATATTGGGCCACCATGCTCGGTTATACACCGGAAGAAATTGAACCTTATGTGCAAACGTGGGAAAATATGATTCATCCTGATGACAAAGCAGGGGTCATGTTGGCTTTAAACAAGCATTTGAAAGGAGAGATAGATTCTTATCAGGCTGAGTACAGAATAAGGTCAAAATCGTACGGATGGAAATGGATCCTTGATATTGGCAGAGTAACACAACGGAATACATTAGGCAATCCCTTACGGGTAGTTGGTACACACAGCGATATAACGGAACGGAAACAGGACGAAGAACTGGAGAAAATCGAACGGGATCTGGGTATTAAACTTAGCAAAGCCAAAAACTTTGAGGAAACTATGCGAATTTGTCTTAAAGCGGCAATCGTATACGCCGAAATGGATGGCGGGGGAATTTACATGGCAGACGACGAGGAGCAAAGCCTGAAGATGATATATCATAAGGGACTATCCCAGGAGTTTATCCGGGACGGATCTTTTTATCATACAGATTCGTCAGATACGGCATTAATCTTTAAAGGCGAACCTATTTATTTAACACATGAACAGGTTATCGGCCGGGATAATTTTACTAAGAACCCGGAAGCCTTAAAGACACTTGCCGTGATCCCCTTATTGCATTTCAGCAAAGTAATTGGTTGCATAAATATCGCTTCGTTTTCTTTGGATAAAGTGCCGTTTTCCTCACGAGTCATACTCGAACGCATTGCTTCGTATGTTGGCTCTTTCATTATTCAGGCCAGGCAGGAGGACAAACTGAACCAGAATCGTCAGGACTTAAATACACTGTTTAATACAATTGATGATTTCCTGTTTATTCTCGATGCAGGAGGAAAGGTTATTTATTATAATTCCATCGTTCCCGGACGTTTAGGTTACGATAAAGAAGATATTTTAAACTTGCCTTTTACAAGTGTATTTTCTGATTCAAAACGTGAAGAAATCAGTCAATATATTAATAGCGTACCTCACCGTCCTGAAAAAAAATGTATGATTCCGTTGATTTGCAAGGATGGTATTGAAATACCAACAGAGACCAGAGTGATTGAGGGGGTGTGGAACGGACAAAAAGCATTGATAGGGATTAGTCATGACATTACTGATCGTAAAGAGTACGAACAACAGTTAAAACAGAATTCCGAACGACTGGAAATGGCATTGCTTGGCTCAGATGCCGGCTTGTGGGATTGGAATGTAAAAACCGATCATCTTGTGACCAATGAAAAATGGTGTAATATGCGCGGATACAAGTTGGCAGATATGAATATGAATGTTAACACCTGGAAGAATATGCTGCATCCCGATGACGAATCCTTTGTAATGCAGGAGTTATCCAAACATCTTGAAAATAAAACTTCTTTTTACCAGGCGGAGTACCGAACAAGGACAAAGTCAGGGCAATATATATGGGTACTCGATACAGGCAAGATTACAGAATTCAACGATTTGGGTCAGCCAATGCGTATGGTGGGTACCAACATTGATATTACATCAAAAAAAGAAAGTGAATTCAGGTTACAGCAAAACCTGAAACAACAGGAACTTGTATCTGAGATAGCACTGGAATTGAATTCGCCGGAGGAATTTGACAGCAGGATAGATTTAACCCTTGCAAAAATAGGTAATCATGTTGGCGTGAGCCGGGTTTATATCTTTGAAGACAACAACGATGGCTCAACTACTTCGAATACCTTCGAGTGGTGTAATTCCGGTATTTCTTCCCAAAAACACGAATTACAAAACATTCCATACGAAATAATCCCTTCCTGGAAGGAATTACTTATGAACCCGGGAAGAGTTTATTCTGAAGATATTTCTACACTACCAGGAGATTTGAGAGCTATACTTGAACCTCAGGAGATCAAATCAATAGTTGTATATCCGCTATTTTTACAGGGTCATTTTTTGGGTTTTATTGGTTTTGATGAGTGTGTGAGGTTTAAAAACTGGTCAAAATCGGAGCTTGAATTACTTCGTACGGTTTCAGGCATTATAAGTAATGCTTATGAACGCAAGATCTCTGAAAAATCACTGAGGGAAAGTGAAGCTAAAAGCTCGGCCGTGTTGGAATCGATCCCTGATATTTTGTTTCATTTTAATAAGCAAGGTAAAATTTTAAGCTTTCGAAGTTCATCATTGCAGGACTTAGCACTTCCTCCGGAGAAGTTTATCAATAAATCAGTCTCCGAACTGTTTCCGGAGGAATTTGCCAGCAAAGTTCTGCAGGCCATCAGTATTTGTCTGGAGGTTGGTTTCAACAGGTTCGAATATTCGTTGCCCATTCAGGGTAATATGATGTATTTCGATGCCCGGATGGCAAAGATGAACGAAAATGAGGTGATCTCCATTGCCAGGAATGTTACGGAACGAATGGAATATGAGCGGCAAATGAAAGAAGAGCGTGACAAAGCAAATTCCGCAAACAAAGCCAAAAGCGAATTTTTGGCAAACATGAGCCACGAGATCCGGACGCCTATGAATGCGATTCTTGGTTTTAGCGAAGCCCTGTACCATCAGCTCGAATTGCCGCAACATAAAAAGATGATAAAGTCGGTATTAAACAGTGGTAATCTGCTTCTTTCACTGCTAAATGATATTTTGGACCTTTCAAAGATTGAGGCGGGCAGGATGGAGATTGCCTTGCAACCTTGTGATTTCAATGGCATTCTTCAGGAAATAAAACTGTTGTTTAATGATAAGGCTCAGAAAAAAGGCATTGATATTCGGGTTGCTATTTCTCCTGGTTTTCCAAACGTACTGATGCTTGATGAAATGCGGATAAAACAGGTGGTTTTCAATTTGGTTGGAAATGCTATAAAATTTACCCACCAGGGATTTGTTGAAATGATCGCTTCTTTTTCAGGCACTTCTGGAGATTTGGGACAACTCACTTTTACTGTTAAAGATACCGGAATAGGTATACCCGAATCGCAACAGCAAATTATATTTGAGGCATTCATGCAGCAATCCGGACAATCGAACCGAAAATATGGTGGGGTAGGCTTGGGATTAGCCATATCGAAACGTCTTGTTGAGAAGATGGGAGGCGTCATTACTGTTGTCAGAGAGGAAAATAAGGGCTCTTCGTTTACCGTAACTATTCCGGATGTGGCAATCTCTTCCTCAATAATCAGAAAAAATGAAGTACTTACTGATAAACCGGATATTATTTTTGAGAAAGCTTCCATACTGATTATCGACGATGTTGCTTCCAATATCGAATTGATTGAAAATTTACTTTTCGCTTCAGATATAACTGTTACCGCAGCCGAAAATGGCGAAATGGCAATGGAGATATTGAACCGTATTACACCAGATATCATTCTGCTCGACTTACGTATGCCGGGAAAAGATGGCTATGAAGTTGCCAGATGCATAAAAGAGAATCCGGACAAGAAACATATTCCTATCATCGCCTTTACAGCCTCGGTGTTTAGCACCGAAAAGATAGAAGGCACAGGAAATTTTGATGGAATTTTGTTCAAACCGGTAAGTAAAGGCGAATTGGAGTGTATGCTGGCCAAGTTTTTACCATATATTATTCGACCCGTCAGTGATGTTCCCCAGCACAATACTTCCGATTTAAGCAGTTTACCGGACCAACTTAGAGGACTGTTGCCGGAAATAGAGCATGTTTTAAACGAAAAGTATCTGCCTTTGTGGGAGAGTATTAAAGATTCCTTGGTGTTGTTTAGTATTGAGGGATTTGCCAATGAGTTGAAGAAGATGGCCGAAAACTACAACTTTCCTTATTTAATTAATTATTCGGATCAGTTGAATGAGAATATTGAACTGGTTGATCTGGAATCATTGAAGGAGAATCTGCGCAAATTTCCTTTGCTTATCCGTAATATATCAAACATGATTCATCCGTAATGATTAGGATCGAGATGGAATATTGCGTGACTGGTACCAGACCGGATTAAAGAAAAAATGTAATAGCTTAAATTTAAAAAGTAGTATGGATAATAAGAAAGATCTTATTCTAATTGTTGATGATAATCTGAAGAACCTGGAAGTTTTGACCAAGATTCTTAAGGAAGAAGGTTTTCTCATTAGTCTTGCCCAGGATGGGGGTGAGGCGCTGGATCAATTAAATAATATAACCCCCGATCTGATACTCCTGGATATCATGATGCCGGAAATGAATGGCTTGGAAGTATGCAGAAGAATTAAGCAAAACGATAAGCTGAAGGAGATTCCGGTTATTTTTGTGACGGCCAAAAATCAGACCGAAGACCTGGTAGAAGGATTTAAAGCAGGAGGCGTGGATTACATATCCAAGCCTTTTCAGCGGGATGAGTTATTGGTTCGGATTAAGAACCATCTCGAACTGACTGGTTCAAGGAAGAGAATTATAGCACTTAACCGCACCAGGGACAAAATTTATTCCATCATTGCCCATGATATT
>DATBXH010000277.1:0-4781 GCA_036514375.1 Bacteroidales bacterium
CTGCCAACCCCGATGTATTCGATACATATACGTATGGTAGTAAGAAGATTACTGCCGATAACAAGATATTATCTCTGAGGGTTCGCACGCACGATCTCACTAATCCAACAGTCTTTGGCGTACAGGTAGTAGACCTTTCGGACGCAAATCCTCACGCTGTTAAAATTGGGGATACTAAGTCTTATGCTTCTGACCAATATGCCGATTATAGTTTCGACCTGAGCGCATATATAGGGAAGGAAGTGATTATTGCCATAGGTACCTATCGTATGGCAACCGGAGACTATTGGAGACAGCTCGCAATTCGTTCTATTCGGTTTGCAAATACACCGATAACAGGTGTTCAGGGTTGGTGGCCAGGTACTGAAGTCATCACAGGTTGGGCGCTGACTCAGGAAATGGTTCGTTCTACGATGCCACAAATAAAGAAATCGTTTACCGGTATTAGTACCGGAAGTGCCGGACGTGACGTTGACATGAACACCGGATATCCTGCCGTATACACCAAATGGCATTCCATAAATCATGTAGCTGCGGAATGGTCGTTCGTTCCATTAAAGAAAGATCCTGAAGTAACTCCTTCGGAAGGCTACCTTATCAAAACCCGCAATACGGCTGAAGTAAATACGGTAGTTCCGGAAGCATATCTCTACGCTAAATTTGCTATCGCTTCAGGGGAAAATCAATTGACATTCAAAACACGTAACTTCTCTTCTTCTGCATATACCTACTTTAAACTAACAGCAATTCAGGAGGACGGAACAGTTACTCATATTGCTCCGAAGTCGAACACAGCTCAGGCTGCTTCTGCCGACAACGATGGTTGCTGGAAGTTTATGAACAATGCCGGTACTAAGGACAATCCCGATGCCTATGCCTCTTTTGTGTATGACTTGTCGCAATTTAACGGCAGTAATGTTCTACTCGTTTTTGGAGTGTATAATGGAGTCGCTAATTCAGGTGAAAATAAACTCGCTTTCTATAGTATTAACTTAAATTAATGAAAAATATGCGATCCGGGTGCATCCTTTGCTCTTCATTCGATGTACAATATCAGAGAATTAGCAAAGGATGCGCAAGGACGCAGAAAATGTCCGATATGAAAAAAAATTATGTGACTTTTCTTTGTGCACTATTGTTCATTTTTGCTTGCAGTAAAAATTCGGGTTCTGAGGGTGATAATGGTAAACCGGTTGTTTCCACAGCCGAACAAAACCTGCAACGGGCCATGCAAATAGCTGATAAAGCTGTTTCTTCTTATTTCACAGGAGATGGAATGGCAATGGCAAGGTACTACAATCCATTCACGAGTGCCCGCTCAGATGAAAAAGGCAGTGTGTGGATGTATACCAGTTCTATTGAAGCTGTAAATGCAATTCTCCATGGCCTCAAAGCCTTAAAGGATAATGGCAATGTAACGCTTTATAACCAAAATTTTAACAAGTATACGGACTTGCTGTATAAGTTATACGATAATGCCGATTATTACCTGGGTACCTACCAACTAACCTCTTATACACAAACCAAACAATGGACCGTGTATGGGGTGAACCGTAGTGATTCCAAAGGATTTGCTGCGGTAGATGGTATTGAAAGTGTGTATGATGATCAAATGTGGCTTGTCCGTGAGCTGTTGGAAGCCTATAAACTCACTGGTAACAATGTATATTTAAATAAAGCCGAATATTTGACCGAATACGTCCTTGATGGCTGGGATTGTACCATCGATGCCAATGGTAATGAGATCGGAGGCATAACCTGGGGCCCAGGTTATACAACAAAGCATTCATGCAGCAATGGTCCGATGGTTTCCCCTTTGGTGTGGTTATCCGAATTGTATAAAGACAAGTCCGATGTGATTGATCACCGGTATATTGACGCTACCGATAAGAAAACACGTAAAGTTCAATCGGAATATAAAAGCGATTATTACCTGAATTTTGCAAAAAAGGTATACGATTGGCAAAAGAAATCATTATTACGATCCGATGGTGTTTACAATGATATGATGGGAGGATGCACTCCGGGAGCTCCTGAAACAGAAACAGTGGATGGAGTAGTTTACAGAAAAGGAATTACCTGTCAGGATCGTGTTGGCCCGGCAATCACTTATAATAGTGGTACAATGCTATCGGGTGCAGCCGACTTATATCATGTTACCGCAGATATGCAATACCTGGACGACGCCAAAAAATTATCCGATGCAAGTTTCTCTTATTTTGCAGTACTTGGAGCTACGAAAACCGGATATTATACCTATGATATAAGCGGGTTCAGAAATTGGTTCAATGGCGTATTAATGAGGGGGTATGTCGATGTATATCCTTCCTATAAGAATGTGAACGGATATGTAAATAGTTTCCAGCAGAATCTTGATTACGCATTTAGCAACTTCCTGCATCAGGATTTTCTCCCTACCAATTTACTGGTAGGCTGGAGCCTTGATAATAGCAATAACAAAGTGGAAGCTATGTTTACCTTCACTTTTGCTGCAGAGTATGCCGTATTGGCAAAGTATGAATTGGAAAAAGATAACTAACTTAATTTTATTGTACTATGTTTAAACACTTAATTCAAAAGACTAGCAAATTATGCATTCTTATGACGCTATTTGCTTTTCTTTGGCCTCTAGCACTATGGGCACAAAATGTCACTGTATCTGGTACTATAACAGATAGTAATAAACAACCAATAGTAGGAGCAACTATTGTAGTCAAAAATTCTACTACCGGCACAATTACCGGAGCTAATGGAGAATATTCCATTAAAACACCAGCAGATGGAATATTGGTAATCAAATTACTGGGATATATAACCGAAGAAATTCCGGTTAATGGGCAAAGTACCATCAATGTTACTCTTGTGGAAGATATTAAAAATCTGCAGGAATTAGTAGTAGTAGGTTATGGTACACAAAAGAAAGTTACGCTTACTGGATCGGTAGCGAGTATTAAAGGTTCCGAAATGTTGAAAACCGTAAATGAAAATCCTCAGAATATGCTTACAGGAAGGGTTTCAGGTTTACGGGTATGGCAAAAGAGCTCAGAGCCGGGTACATACAATAGTAATTTCGATATCCGCGGGATGGGTACGCCTTTAATCGTTATCGATGGAGTCCCGCGTACTATTGAAGATTTTGAGCGCATGAGTCCTGGTGATATTGATGATATATCGGTGCTGAAAGACGCTTCTGCCGCTATTTATGGCGTGCGTTCTGCCAACGGTGTAGTGCTTATTACTACAAAAAAAGGTTCCAAAGAAGGAAAAACAACCGTTTCCTATAATGGGTCGTTTACGTATCAAAAACCTTCAAAAATGCCGATGCTGGCGAATCCGATTGAGACAATGACATTGTATAATGAAGAGTCAATGAACCAAGTTCATGGAGGTCATTTACAATATACCGAAGAAGATTTCGCAGCATATAGTACGCGTAGTTCTGCTGACTGGAATTCGCTGATGTTTTCTAAGTTTTCACCGCAAACCCAGCACGATTTAAGTATCTCGGGAGGAAACGAGAAAACTCAGTATTTTGCTTCCCTCGGATATTTTTCTCAGGAAGGCTTTTTTAAATCCGGAGACTTAAACTATCATAAGTATAACTTGCGTACCAATGTTACTACCGAGATTCTGAAAGGGTTATCATTTAATATTAACTTGAGCGGAATGGCCGATCAGCGCAATACGCCGTATTCTAGTGCTGTAGATATCATTCGTAATTACTGGAGGCAGGGGGTTCTGTATCCGGCCTATGCCGATCCGGATAATACGATGCTTAATTATCAAGGCCTTGATCTGGAAGAGAATGCGGTGGCCGAAATGACTGCTGATGTATCGGGTTACAAAAAATATGCACAGAAAGATTTTCAGTCTTCAGCAGGTCTTACCTATGATTTTGGTACGCTTTTGCCTGCGTTGAAGGGCCTTTCTCTTAAGACCTTGGTTAGCTTTGATTACCGGATAGATAATAATTCCAGTTTCCGTAAAGAATATTATCAATATGCTTACGATGCAGCGACAGGGACATACATTAAAAAATTATACAATTCAAGTTCACCTAATCAGCTGCGCCGTGAATTTTATAATAAACAACAATTACTCGGTCAGGCAATGTTAAATTATGAACATTCCTTTAATGATGTTCATAAAGTGAACGCAGTATTAGGTTGGGAATCTCAAAAGCGTAATGGGGATAACTTCTATTCGATGCGGGACCTTGCATTTTCCTCGGATTATCTTTTTAATGGCGTTGAAACCGACCAGGTTGGAAGCATGTCCAGTGGCTCTGCTGATTTCTATAATCTAGCCTACTCTGCATTGATCGGTAGATTGAATTATTCATTTTCTGACCGGTATATTGCTGAATTTCAATTTCGCTATGACGGTTCCTCCAAATTTGCCAAGGGACATCAATGGGGTTTCTTCCCCTCTGCTTCTTTAGGCTGGCGTGTGTCGGAAGAACCATTCTTCAAATCGATTTCTGCCTTGTCGTTTGTTAACCAATTAAAACTACGTGGCAGTTATGGCGAATTGGGAGATGATAATGATGCACAATATGAATGGATTTCAGGTTATACCTATCCTGCTACTGGCGACAATGCCGCTGCAGGGTACTATAACCATTATGCACCCGGATACATATTTGGAAGTAATTTTGTTTATGCAGCTACTCCTTCGGCTCTTCCGAATGTGAATATTTCATGGACTTCATCCAAAACTTACAATTTAGGCGTCGACTTTGAAGGTTGGAACGGTCTGTTCGGTTTTTCATTTGATTACTT
>DATBXH010000278.1:0-2554 GCA_036514375.1 Bacteroidales bacterium
TAATCATGCCGTATGCCCCAAACCATTCGGATTTTAGGATTGAATACAAACTCCTGCTGGTACCATGCATTAAAGTTTTGCTCATCAATTTCATCGTTGGTGAAAACATTCATTCGTACGCGGTTCGGGCTGTGCCATAACTGAACGTCGATCAGATCACCCCGGTAACCACCACCAATTCTGTTAATCTGTCTTAACCCGAACCAGGAAGTAGCAAATTTATAACTGGCGTTCAATCCCTGCATGGTCCGGTGCTCATTTTGTTCGATCATATCGCCGTTTACCGTGTCTATGAGAAAATAAGTAAAGTCAGAAAATAGCTTAAAGTTGTATTGAGTGAAAAACGAGTTTACTTCGAACTCGTTACCGCCTGTGGAAAGGAACTTATAATTCACGTTGAGATTTTTTCGGTTAGTAACGCCCCCCTCCATATTGTCCAACGCTCCAAATCTGCCAATGATACCTTCACGTACCGCTCTTTCCGGTATCTGACCCGAGGCATTCCAGGCGGTGGTAAAGCCACCTGCCGAAAACGTTAATTTACTATTGGGTGTGAGCTGGAAAAAATATTTTCCATAGAAATTCATACGTTCGAATTTCTCAGGGTTCAGGAAGGGTCCGTCCGAATGGTGGTATTGCAGGGCAATATATCCGTTTTGCTCGATACCTCCATTTTCAGGCTGGAACATCAAGGTATATTTTTGGGTATTAAATCCACCGGCCTCAACTTTAACCAGGTTATTATCCAAAACATCTTTGGTTTTAAAGTTGATGGCACCGGCAGTATAAAAATCACCATAATTGGCCAGGTATGGACCTTTGTTTACTTCCATTTCATCAACGGTTTCCGAAATAAGAAAATGCAGGTCGGCATAGCCCTGACCGTGTGCATGAGTAACCATGTTCACGGGCATTCCGTCAACATTTACCGATACATCGGTACCGTGGTCGCAGTCGAAACCACGCAGAAAGATTTGTTCGGCCTTACCACCTCCCTGGTGCTGCGCTATAAACAACCCCGGAACCATTAATAACATATCCTGCGATGTTCTGAAAGGCTTCAATTGCATATCGATTGTGGTGATTTCCTTTGATGATGCAGCTGATACCGGACGTGTCCCCTGCACAGTAACCTCACTTAAACCAATGGCCGATTCTTCGAGAGTAACGTTGACCGTATCCGTCAGATTTTCTTTGACCTCAATATTCCGAACTACTGTTTGATAGCCTACCAATGAAAACACTAATTCATACGTCCCAATTTGAATATTTTTAAGTTCGTACCTTCCGTTCAAATCAGTCGTTGTTCCAAGCAGCGAACTTTTTATCTGCACATTAACACCAATTAATGGCGTACCGTTTTTAGCGCTTGTAACCGTACCGCAAATATTACCTGCATTGTGGGCATAAATAGGAAGTGAGAATAGTACTAAAAGAAAGGTAAAATACCTTTTCATAATGTAATTTGACTCCATGTAATCAGCACGTTAAGAAGTGATTTATTTATAATCCAAGAAAAACAATAGCACATCCACTCAAACAAATGGCTGCTCCGGCAAGTGCGTGCATGTATTTTTCAAACACCTTCATCGGCAAAAAGTTAATTCCCCGCATGGTAAGAATGACAATAACCATCATGGTAGTAATGGTAATAATCGAAAATACAACTGCTACCAGGGCTACGGCTCCAATGTGGGTTTTTGCTGCCGGGTACATGAGCAGGGGGATTAATGGTTCGCAGGGGCCAAGTACAAAAATGGTAAACAATATCCAGGGGGTAAGGTTTACGGGCTTATTGTCGTTGTGATTATGAGTTGATTTTTCCTGATGGTGATGCTCATGCACATGAACCGAGCCATCGGTATGTATATGCATGTGCTTATGTGGCTTACCTTTTAATGCTTTCCACATTCCCCAAAGAAAATAGATAAACCCAAAAGCAATAAAAGCCCAGGCTGCAAGATCACCCCTGAATGACTCAACAACTTCGAGTTTTCTAACTCCTAATCCCAGGGCGATGCCTATTGCACCTATCACAATTGAGCTGCCAACATGCCCCACGCCACAAAGAAATGTAATCCAGAGCGTCCTGCTCATATTCCAATTCCTTGCTTTGCCCATTACAATAAAAGGCAGGTAATGGTCTGGTCCGGTTAATGTATGCAGAAATCCGATGGATGCCGCAGTAAAAAGAAGAATGGTTATATCCGTATTCATTATTTCGTTGTTATTTCTTTAGTATCAAAAATTTCGTTCCTGTTCCAAGTAAGCCAATAAATAATGGCATTGCGGCGAATTAATTTCCAGTAGCCATCATCCATTAGGCCAAATTTTACAATCCCTTCGTTAATGTCGTCGTCAACCCTTTTCAGGTATTCCGGTTTTAAGGAAAGCTGGACAGACCTGTTTTTATAAGTGAAAATTGCGCAGGGTTTGGTAATAATGTCATTAGCCAAATGGATAGTTCCCATGCCTAATGTAGCCCCTGTACTTACCTGAATACCATCGTTCAGGCAACTGTATGGAGGTCTGATGCCAGCGTATGTTATTACTT
>DATBXH010000279.1:0-2120 GCA_036514375.1 Bacteroidales bacterium
AAAAACGGTTACCGATCCCTTAGACCAGAATACTCCCCTTACTGTTATTGATGAACAGGATGGATGGTATAAAGTTAAAACTGAGATTATAGGCTGGGTGAAAAAAGAATATGTACAGCTAAATTCATAGCCATGAAACGATTTACTTTTCTGCTGCTTATTGCTTTAATCACATTCTTTATTGTTTTATGGGCCAAACGACCTGATATTATATCAAACTTCTGGCTCTGGTTTATTGGGTTAGCCGGGCCCATAATTGCTGTTTATAAACGATTGAAGCAAAAAATCACAGATAGTGATTTCTACAAAACAATATTTCATCATTCGGAATCAGATCAAAAACAAATGAATAAGTCAACCATTAAAAATAAATAATATGCCTGAAACTAACGACAAAATGACCAAAAAGCAAAAGGAACGCATTGGCCGTTACTTTTTTTACATCACTATAGCCATTGAGCTAATTTTGATGTATTTTCTGTTTTTAACGTTTAAAAATTCATCAGACGAACTTTTAAAATCACTTGCAATAGGTATTGTCATACTTTGGGTTGGAATTTTAGTTGCTTATTATTCTTGGGCAATTTATTTTTATAATATCAACCTGGGTATTACAGATAAAGATTGGGATGATATTGAACAAAGAAGAGGAACTCCTGACGCTATTAAAGAACCTGAGGGAAATCCTAACTCCGAACAAACCTTTGGCCTGCCTCCGGGAACCGTGCGTGGATCCATTGCACTAACGCTTCTCATTGTAACTATTGCAATGATTCTCGTTTCGTTTAATACCAAAAATATTGTGAAAGACAACGAGACGTTTATTGATAACTTCGATTTCTTTAAAAATGCATTCCTGATGATGATTGCTTTCTATTTTGGACAGAAATCTTTAGAGACGCTTCTGTCAAATCAAAAGGATAGGAAAAATCACGGTAAGGATGGCCAATCAACCCAAAGCCAGCAAAATAATGATGCCAAAGGTTAAAATAGGGATCATACTATGTGGTATTATATTGCTTTGCTCATGTAAGGACAAGAGGTATTTTACCATCTCAAAAATAAAGGATGCTGCAAAGCTTGCAACAACCGAAACTACCATTGATAAAATTGTAGTTGGCAACGAACAAAAAAAGATACTTCGTTTCATTACGATTGGGAACGCTCATGTGGTGGTTGAGGTGCAGGCAATTGTAAAAACCGGCATCGACCTGAAAAAGATAACGGCAAAGGATGTTGAAGTACACGGCAGGCAAATTATCCTTACTCTTCCGGCAGTAGAAATGTTCTCTTTTTCGATGCCATTCGAAAAATACAAGATTGATTCGGCTATGATTGATCGTAGTTTGTTTACTCATATCACAGCATCGGACCTTGAAGAATTTTACCGCCAGGCAGAACTTGACATTCGGGAGTTATTACCCAGAATGGGCATTATCGAACAGACAGAACAAAATACACGGCAGATGCTCGAAGCTCTCTTAAAAACACTTGGATACCAGGAGATATCCATTTCGTTTAAACAAGGAGATTTAATACCTAAAGTTGATAAAAATGACTTGAGATAAACCTGATGAACCCCTTTATACAGCGCAAATAAAATCTTTAAAAAGGGATATCATCTAATAAACTTACTTATGATTAAATCTTGGTTTTCAGGACTTACTTTAATAGTACAGATTTTACTCGTTGTTGCTGCTGTACTTATTTTTGCATGGTTCGATCCATTCGATATTTTTATGAATACCAAACTCTCTATTCGCGATACACCCTCGCGTGTGAAAGAGATAAAAGAGATCGGAGAACTTATCACAGCCGAATATTGTGGCGAAGTGATATCTTCATTTTATAATGTGCAACAGCAGGAAGCCGCTATAAAGAAAAACAGACTTCAACTTGAGGTTGAAAATCTTGATAGTACCTTTGCGGTAAGGTTAAAAGCTGTTTGGAAAATTGACGGAGAAAAAGAACAGTTGCAACAGTTTAATAACTTGTGCGATAAACTCGATGACGAACAACGATTTTTTGATATTTATTTTAAAGAATTAAAAAAAGAAGTTAAGCTCGGGTTTTTCCAGGGGAGAAAAGCTTTTCTTGAAAAATTATATGATTATGATTTT
>DATBXH010000280.1:0-4119 GCA_036514375.1 Bacteroidales bacterium
AAAGCCCCCTGGAGTTTATCGAAAAAGCCAATTGATACGATATACATATGCAAAATTGAAATATTAAGAAATGATACAATGCGGAATTCCAGATCACGAATCTCCAAATGACTCTATTTGAAAATTCTAATGAATCTACACATGATAGAAATTACCGGAACCAGAACCAGAAACCGGGTTATCCTCGCCGCTCTAATTCTTATCAATTTTCTTTTTGCTTATAAGTATTTAATCAGGATTACACCATTTGCACTGCCTTTTTCGATGATCTATTCTGTTCTTAATATACCGGTATATTATTTCTTGCAAAAACAAAAAATTATATCATTAGATTCAAGCATGTTGTTTTGGGGGACCGTAGTTGTATATGTAAGCTTGTATCTTATCCTTTTTCGGTATATTAAAGTTGAACAATTAAATGTCGATAGATGGAGTATCATTGCCGGTTTCTGGCATAATGCTTTCGGAGGTAAATATCCGTACGACGCTCAATCTCACATGGGGAATTATCCGGGACCATTACCCGTCTATTTTCTTTTGTCGTTGCCGTTTTACATGGTTGGCGAGATTGGTTATTTGTCATTATCCGGATTTATTTGTTTTACATGGTTTACTCGAAAACAGGGATCTTCAAAAGATTCATTCATTAGTTTGATATTACTTGTTTCATCCGTGGCTTTGTTTTGGGAAATAACCGTAAGAAGTACTGTTTTCATAAATGCAGTTTTATTTTTGATTTACCTACACTGGCTTACCCGTATCGACATTAATAAAACAAAACAATTCTTAATATCTGCTATTTTAGGTGGGTTGTTATTGTCAACGCGTTCGATATTTGCACTTGTTTTAGTTGTTTATGCAATTCATGCGCTTAAAAACAAGCTGATAAGTTTTGAGAGAATGTTTTGGTGGACAACATTATTGTTGCTAACGCTAGCTGTGACATTTATGCCGTTCTTGATTTTCTTTTTCAGAGAATTCTTAAAAATGAACCCATTTTTGGTTCAATCCGAGTTTCTTCTTCCATTCTGGTATGCCCCCATTTTGTTATGTATAGCAGGATTAACCGGAATTATTTGCAAGCAAACAAATGATCTTTTTTTCTGGACAGGCATGGTTTTCTTTTCTGTTTTTATCATTTATGCTCTCCGGCTTTGTATAATCCATGGATGTGTAAATGCTTATCTGAATAGTATAATCGATTTATCCTATTTATTATTTTCTTTTCCATTTTTACTATTTTCGTTACGAAAGGAACCCGACAAAAGAATTGTATAACTGACCTGTCATGTAGTAGATAATCTTTATTTTATTACTACCTTACTTTTTAATTACAATAACCGGATATTCCCCAAAGCTCCCCCAGAACTTTGGATATTTATCTTCCAATTTTTTCAAAAACTTTAACAGCCTTCGTCCAAACAACCATCGATGCACATATAGGTTCAAAAAATAAATATTTGTACTTCGCCAGCAATAAAATTCAATGTCTTTACCGAATTTGAATTGCAGTTTGAACCAGCCTGGACTGTGAGGGTAGAAATATAGTCTGGGCTTACTATGAAACAGTTTAACATACAGTTTACCGGCGAAGTGACGAGCTAATCGATAAATCTGTATCGGAAAAAGACAAATATTCATAAACCAGCTATGGTAAAACCAACTGTAAACAATGGCTATATTGGCATTGGACTTAGCTACACGGTAAAGTTCCTCCACTGCCGTCTTTTGCTCATCCTTTGGAATATGATAAAGTGTATGTTGACATAAAACAGCATCACAGGTATTATCTCTGATTGGAATATTAGTAATATCGCCACAAATGAATATCCCAGGCTTATGACTATAATTATATTTAGCCTGAATAAGTGCATTCATGGAAATATCAATGCAGATTCTGTAATCATAATTATCTGATAATTCTATATATTCTTTCAGTCCAATCGGCCCGGAGGCAATATCAAGAAAATATTTACCTTTTGAATTTAAATAGTACTTGGCTCTTGTAAAAGAATTACGGATATATTCACTGGAAACCTCACGGAAATCAACCCATTTAGGTGAATCCTCATAGATTTTCAGACCATTTTTTGTCTGATAGTTTATTTCGTTATAATACTTAAACACCCGTTCCTTATCAAATGCCATTTTGCCTCTGGCGTCGTCTCCTTTCCCAATAAATAGGGCATAAACCGGAAGTAGTAAAATAATATCCTGAAAAACGGGATAAAAATATGTGCCGGACTCATTTATATAACCCGCTGATATTTCTTCAAGAGTGAGTAAATGAACATCATAGTTTCTGACGTACTCTCTGGTTTCTTTTTTTCCTATAAAACATAAGGTTTCTGACGTAACAGGACATCTTAAGATAGAAATATCAAAATATGGCATTCTGTTAAAGGCTAATTAATCAGGAGGTAATATTAATAATTTATTGGATTCGCATAATGAATTGCGATGAATTAATTTAGAATGCGTTTGTAATAGAGTTTACAACTGCTTGGGCAGGTAAAACTGCTTTTGTTGCTGTTATCAAAGCAAAAGCCCGGAGACTTTTATTCATCTCCGGGCTTTCAGTTCATTGATCTCATCAGCGTCTTCTTGATTGCTGCTGGTCCTGCTGCTGATTATTAGAGTTTTGGTCTTTCCTTTGCGGACTATCCTTTCGTGCAGGCTGAGAGTTTCCTTTATTATTGTTACTGGGGTTCTGCCGAACGGCTTTGTCCATATCGTTAACATGGCGATTTTCCAATGTTTGGGTCTCGCGATTACGCTGCTGACGATAAGCATCCATTTCGGCTTGGTGCTGCTGTTGCAGATCCTCTTTGTTGCGATTAGGGGCAGCTTCGTCTCTGTGCTGATCTTCTACCAGTTTATGGTATTCCTTGTCGTAGTGCCTGTCATATTCTCTGCGCTCTTTATCGTATTTCCGGGTTGATGATAAGTCATTGTGGTTATCAATTTGCCTTGGCGCTCCATGCGATGGCTCCGAATGGAACTGAGGGCGGTAGATACGGACTTCCGGCCGATCAGGTCTTCGGTCAATTCCAACCCGCTGGTACGACGGCGCATCAATCACATTATACCTTACTACCGGACGATGTGACATATGCTGCCAGTGATCAGGATCGATGCAACGGTTAATGATACGTTGATTTGCAAATTCGTAACGGGTGATATTATGCGTACGTCTCACAAACGTAACATTACGGGCAGGACCCTGGATATAAACCCGAACCCGCGGATCGTCAAAGTGGTTAACATCGACAAAGCACCAGTTGGACCAGTTAATATCCACATCGATATTAAAACCCGAAGTGTGCAATCCTACGCCGGCTCTCCATTCCACCTGCGGAGGAAGTGGCGCCCAGCCAATATAATCATCGTCGGTTCTCCATGCTACCCAGGCAGGTGCCCATTCGGTTCCAGGCACCCATACCCATCCGTAAGAATTGAGATAAGTCCACCGACCGTAATGGTATGCAGCCCAGCCCCAATTGTTATCTGCCTGATATGTCCAACCGTATTCGGTATAAACCCAATAGCCATCGGAATATGGCCGCCAACCGGGATAGATGTTGTAGGGTTGCCATACCCAACCATACGGATCAACATTGTCCCAATGTCCGTATGGTGAGAGCTGATCGTAAAAATAATCGAGAGAAACATCCTGGGCTTTCGCCTCTGAAGTATACACAATGGTTAATGTGAATACTGCTATTGATACTAAACATAATTTTTTTAACATGGTTTTAGGTCTCCTATTCTTTAATTCAGCTGTTTGTGATCAGCTGATTGTATTGACAATCGATAATACGATACAAGATACTGACAAATATTATGCAAAATTATACGAATTGGAGCAGATGTTAACAAAAACTTTTAACACTGTTTTGAAATAACCTGTAATACTTTGGTTTAAAAGATTGAGACGAACAAAATTATTTTTGATGTAGTGCGAAGATCTCAGATTAAATCATTAGAGGTCATTAGATAAATACATATATTTGTACCCAACAAAATCAAGGGATACATGAAATTATTCAAAGGTCAAAACCTGATAGAGTTTGCTGAATACTTCGATTCGGAAGGAAGATGTTTAGAATATCTGGCCTA
>DATBXH010000281.1:0-6314 GCA_036514375.1 Bacteroidales bacterium
TGGAATGAAGATGATATTTCCTTTCAAACCCTGCGGTCGTCCGGACCTGGTGGACAGCATGTCAACAAAACAGAATCAGCCGTGAGGGCTATTCATATTCCATCCGGCATACAGGTAACAGCAAGCGACAGCCGGTCTCAATTACAAAATAAAAAGCTTGCCCTGGAGCGGTTACGGGAGAAGATAGCCCAATGGCAAATGAATGAGGTATTAAAGAAAGAGCAAACGCAATGGCATCAGCACAATATTCTGAAAAGGGGAAATCCGATCAGGGTTTACAAAGGAAGGGAGTTTGTGGCTGCTGCCTTTCCATCGGTTTGCCTGCTGTTTTTATTGATTTAATCAGAAAAATATGATCGAAAGATATTCACATATTCTGCAAAAGAAGGAAATCATAAACACCACGGCCGCTCAACTCAAAACAGAGTTCATTGGTCTGGACAATATCATAGATGAGGTATTGACGCTCATCTCACCCTGGTATTTTTTCCCCGAAAGTCAACTAAGGCCAACCATTATTAATATCTGGGGATTAACCGGGACGGGAAAAACTGCCTTAGTCAAAAGGATTATCGAATTACTTGCCATGAAGGATCATTTTCTTCATCTTGATATGGGGGAATATGCAGGTGAGAGTGGCTCCTGGATTAAAGCCATGCTTACGGATGATATGGAACATTTTCACGAAAAGTCATGTATTCTTTGTTTTGACGAATTTCAGTTTGCCAGAACTCTGGATAACAGTGAGAATGAACTGACCCGCGATAAAATGAGAGTTCTTTGGGAGTTGTTCGATTCGGGCAAAATATATTATGAACCACAAGGGGCAAGTTATTGTGTTCGGAGGGCAGATGCAGCCATTCAACTAATCCTGAAATGCCTCAGGAAAGATGTAATCTTAAGTAATGGTGAGATAACTGACAATTTGCATGAATTCCTATCAATTTTTAGCGGTTATTATTTCGATAACTCCGAAAGATTTGGGCAGGAGATGACAGCTTCTTATTTTCTTTCAAAGGATTTTACAGAGGGAATTAAAGAATTGTATTTCAAGAACAATTATTCGGACCTGGAGGTGCAACAGATTGTTAAAAGGTCTTCCCTGCAGGAAATTGCCGAACTGCTAATGAAAGGGATTCAGAAGGAATTGGCCGTAAAGCAGCTCGATTTGTCCAGATCGTTGATCTTTATCCTTGGTAATCTTGACGAGGCTTTTTACATGAGTGATGAGTTAAGCCCCGACCTGAATGCTGATGAGTTCTATACAGAAACGTTAAAAATCAACATCGCCGACATTAAAAGTGCTCTGAAAAAGAGGTTTCGAAACGAGCAGATCGCCAGGCTGGGGAATAACCATGTGATATATCCCTGTTTTAACACTCAGGGTTACCGTTTATTTATTCAGCGAAGCCTTGAAAGGGTTAGTGATTATGTAAGAAAGCAATTTGGAGTGACCATTCGGTTTGACGAATCAGTCGAAAAGATTATTTACGACGAAGGTGTATTTCCTGCACAAGGAGTAAGGCCTGTAATAACCACGATCAAACAGATGGTGGAATCGTATATCGGACAGATGATTTGTTTTTTGATAGAGCAAAAGTTAACAATTGCTTCGATTCATTGGAGCTTTAGCAAAGAGAGATATAATCTGGCCTTTTTGAATGAACAGGGAGTTCAGGTAAATCATCTGGAAATATTTCCAAAATTAAAGCTAAATGAACTCCGTAAACCTGATAACGATGATGTGCAACTGCATACAGCCGTTCATGAATCAGGTCATGCGATTGTTGCAGCACTTGCCTTGCGCATTGTGCCTTCTGTTGTAGTCACTAAAACTGTTTCGAATACATGTGATGGCTTTTGCAGAATTAATCTTCCTGAAAAGCTAATCACCAAGGGGGTGCTCCGCAAACAAATGATGGTCGCACTGGCAGGTTTTTTATCCGAGAAATTAGTATTTGGAGATGAAAATACTTCTACAGGCGTGTATAACGATATTGAGAGGGCGACCGAGTTGGCCAACCAGGCCATCAAAGAATATGGCATGGGAAGTGATCCGGTCAGGATTCATGTGCAAACTGCAGATAACAACGATTACTTCTTCAATAAAGGAATCTATGAAGAACAGGCTATGGAGCTGATAAAGGAATGCATGGCCGAAACCGAAAGTCTTTTAATCAGAAATAAGTTGTTGCTGCTGAAGATGTCGCAATATCTCACTGCGCATTCTGTGATCAGAGAGCAGGCCATTGGTGAGATGGTTAAATATTACGGTGTGGAACCCTGGTTAAAAACAGAAGGATTTGCAGCCAAAGAGAGCTATTATAGCTTTAAAGAGTTGGTTCTGCATCAGATTGAAGAACTTGAGGGGACGAACACAACCGGTCATTCGATTAAAACTCAGACTGCAAATTCCGAATATGAATTGGAATTAAATAAAGTTTGAAAAGGTTAGATGGTTTAATTATACGGTCGGGAGATTCCCCCCTCATTCCCCCTCCTTTATCACCATGCAACAGTGCAAACTCGTTTCGGCAACCCATTTGCTTTGTCGGATTTTTCACTGTAGTATACGCTACCTAAAAACTCGAGCGAAGTGGAAACTTCGTTCAACAGCGAAGGGCGTTTGGTTTAGCGGGGTATGACAAACTTAGGGTCGAGCCGTTTGATTCTTAGGTTAATATGAGATTTCGAGGACTTATCGCATGAAAACGTTATAGCTGCTGCAAGTTTGACATAACTGATCCCGGTATATGCTAAATATTAAATTCCATAAGTTTCGTAGGTTGTCAAATTTGGAGGACCATCAAAAGTATGTTTAATCTTACTTACCATCTCTGATGCCTGACCACTCTTATCATAATTCTCGGCATCCTCCTTAGTTTCCCATACGGTACATGCAAGAAATGAGTTTTTTTCATCGTTCTTTTGTAATATAAAAGCACTTATATTACCTGGCGCCTTTTTTATAACCGGTATTGCATCCTTTTGATAAATTTGCAGAAGTTCATCCACTTTATCAGGTTGAGCCTTAAAATTTCCAATTCGCATGAATCCCATCGTTGTAATTTTACAGTTTATTTTGCGCTGAACAATTTTTAAAATCACCTTGTTCAATTCTTCCTGAGTATAATCTAATGTTGTTTAGTTAAGGAATTTTCTGGCTTATTAATACCCCCAACCTAATTTGGTTATTTACCAGGGCTAAGGACATCAGGGGAATACTCGACCAGGCCGGAGAGTAAGTTTGTAATAAAATTAATGGAACCCCGGTGTCTGGTGGTTCCACTTGACACATATTCTTTAATTCATAATTAATCGACTCCATTATAGCCAATTTCAATGCGGCCTTACCGGGATTTGAACCCGGATTTCCTCTCGGACAGCACGGCTCTAAATGCGCTTCCCTACTTTTCCTTTTGAAATTTCGGTGCATCTGCAAAATCTACCCATCACGACGCGCAGTTATGACAGGGTTATCCGTGCACTCCACGGTTGCGTCAATCTTTTACCGCAGCTTTTTCCTGTTAAGCTATAAGGCCTGAATTTACCCCTTAATCACCGCCAAAGGGCTTAATTCAACTACAATGTCTACCAGATCGCTTTGGTTTTCCATCACCGTATCGATATTTTTGTAGGCACCGGGCGCTTCGTCCAGGTCGCTTTTGCTACGGATGGAATGGATAATTCCTTTCTCATTCATTTTAGCAATCTCGGCTTCCAGGTCGAGTGTCCGTTCGGCTTGTTTACGACCCAGTACACGGCCGGCACCATGCGAACAGCTTTCGAAACTCTGGGCATTACCTTTTCCACGAACAATGTAGCTCCTGGTGCCCTGCGAACCTGGAATAATTCCGGTCTCACCTTCTCTGGCGCTCGTTGCTCCTTTCCGGTGCACAATTACATTGGTGTCGAAATGATTTTCCCAACGGGCGTAGTTATGGGCAATGTTCACAAATTCCAGTTCTGCAAAATTGCCCTGAAAGCATTCCGTAAATACCGAAAGGATTTGGTTCATCATCAGCTTCCGGTTGGCAAAAGCAAAATCAACACAGTATTGCATTTCGTTGAAATAATCTTTGGCTTCCTGGGTTTCTATGGGCAGGAAAGCGAGGTTCTTTGACTTTTCCACTTCGGAATGCCAGCGTTGATTCAATTGCTGAGCCAGTTTGTTGTAATGCTCCGCCACCTTCAGACCAATGTTTCGGCTTCCGGAATGGATCATGATCCAGATGTGATCGTCCGAACCTTTCTGGATTTCGATGAAGTGGTTTCCTCCGCCCAGTGTTCCGATTTGTTTGCGCGCACTTTCGAACTGGCGTTCCACAATACCGTTCTTCACGATATTTTCAGCGGACGGCATTAAATCAATATTCATCTTTTCCTTGTGATGATCGAACCCCAGAGGCACTAATGCCCAGATGCCGCTCATAATTTGTTTGAGGGTATCTTTGGAGACGGACTGCAGATTGGTCTTTACGGCACACATACCACAACCGATGTCCACACCTACTGCATTAGGCACCACAACACCTTTGGTTGCAAGCACACCACCAATAGGCATACCATAGCCTTCGTGACTATCGGGCATAATAGCAATATGACTGAAAGCAAAAGGCAAATTGGCCATGTTTCGGGCCTGATTCAATGCCCCTTCTTCGATATGTTCCAACCACAATTTGATCGGAATTTTTTCTGTTGAAATGACTTGTTTCATCTTTTTGTTTTAAACGCCAGGGCGCTAAGTCGCAAAGAAAATTTTAAACAAACAAATTAACTTTGAATAGCGCCCTGGCAATGATACTTATTTTCCGGGAACGAAGATTTCCTTCAACTGGTCAACCAGCTGATTACCGCCCGACAACGAAATACTGTTGATCTTATCGGCGATCTTTTCAACGTATTCCATTTCTTTCAGCTTGAACAACATATCGTTTTCTTCAAGCAATTTGGCGGTGTTCAACAAGCTTCTGGTCGAAGCGGTTTCCTCCCTTCTGGTGATGATATTGGCCTGGGCTTTCTTTTGTGCCACCAATACCTGGTTCATAATTTCCTTTACTTCGCCAGGCAGGATGATGTCTTTGATACCGCAGTCCTTTATAACTACACCTAATCTCCCGGCCTTTTCCTGTACGGTGGAAAGAACATAACCGGATACCGATTCTTTCTTTTCCAAAAGTTCGTCCAGAGTAAGCGAACCGATAAACTCCCTTAAGGCAAGTTGTATCTGGATGTAAAGCTGCTTATCGTAATCTTTGTTTTCATTCAAAGCCTTCATGATATCCGTTACTTTGTACTGAACAAAGAAGTTAATTCTTATGGCAGCCTTATCTTTGGTCAGTATTTCCTGACCGGAGACTTCCATTTGCAACTGTCTCAAATCCGTTTTTACCACCGACATGGCAATGGCATTTTTCCAGAAATAGTAAATGCCAGGCTCCAACACCTTTTCGAATTTACCATCGATGTAAAGAATCCCTTTTTCGTACGATTCAACAACATAAGCTCTTACGTAAGGAAGTACTTCACGTCTTTGTATGGTATTCAAATCGACAGACTCGGTGATGTCTATTTTACTTAAGTCTATCTTGGTAAATGAGAATGCAGTTGCACCTTTCCAGTACGCATATCTTCCCGGAACCAAAACATTTTTGAAGTTGCCGTTTTCGTACTGCAAAACAATCTCATTGTCTTTTACTTCAACTACGGTCAGGTAGCTGGCAAGGTTTTCATCCCTCAGCAAAATATTCAATTCAACGGAAGGATGAAAAGGTCTGGACATATCATATTCGATGGCAGATTCGAACGGCGACAACCAATGAGCACCTTCGGTAATTACTCTTTTGTAATTATCTCCACGAAATACCAATCCAATTTTTCCGGCGTTTACAATAACTCTCTTCATGATAGTATAGGTTAAATTAAAAACTCCTTTTAAAGAAAGCAGAGATCACAAACCGTCTCTTGAATACGGAAGCATCGGTAAGTTCAATCTGATCGGGTTAGTTTTTCGAAAGAGGATTTCAGACAGTATTTATAACGCTTAACAAAAACACATCTTTCAAAAAAGTAACCGGATGCCTCAAACTGTAACCGGATGCTTACAAAGTTTTCGCAGGACTGTTCCGGTATCCGTAGAAACCGGAACGGGCTTGCTTTTCTCTGCTTTCGGCGACCATTTTTAGAAGTGGTCAGCTTCATTACAGATGGAACCCTAATCCATTGCGATACCAATTCTGCCATTCCATTTTGGGTGGAAGTGGGACTCGAACCCACATGGTTGCTTGTTGCTCTACCGCTGAGCTATATCGATC
>DATBXH010000282.1:0-2239 GCA_036514375.1 Bacteroidales bacterium
GTATCCAGAATGTGATTGAAGCAAAAATAGACGATGGCCCGACACAATAGTTGATTGGAAATATATTCCCGCTTCCCGCATTTGGCGAATGTGAAAAATTAAACATCGTTTAACAGAAACTTAACGGCCTTATAATTTCACTTTGTTTTCTTTACGGAAAAACGAATGGCTAACCGAAACCACCACAAAACCATGGTATTGTCCGATATTCACCTCGGATCGAAAAACTCAAAAATTTCAGAACTGCTTTCCTTCCTGAAATACAATACATGCGATATGTTAATCCTCAATGGTGACATCATTGATGGGTGGAAACTCAGAAATGGCACAAAATGGAAGAAAAAGTATACGCGTTTTTTCCGTGTATTGCTTAAGATGGTGGAAAAACGTAAGACCGAAGTGGTTTATGTGCGTGGTAACCACGATGATTTCCTCGATCATATCATCCCTTTTATTTATGCCGATTTTTGGGTGGTACGGACTCACATCCATTATAGCAAGGGCAAAAGATACCTTGTTCTTCATGGTGACGTTTTTGACCCCGTATCCAACAATCTGCGCTGGCTTACAAAACTGGGCATTGCCAATTACTCATTTTCGCTCTGGATCAACAAAATTTACAATTATTTCAGAACGCACATAGGACTGCCTCATTTTTCCCTTTCTCATACCATTCAAAAGCATGAACTAAAAGGCAAAGAACACATCTTCAATTATGAACGGGAACTGGTGAAACTTGCCCGCAAAAAGAATTGTGATGGTGTTATCTGCGGTCATATCCACTGCCCGGCTATCAAACAGTACGAAGATGTTACCTATATGAATTCCGGCGACTGGGTGGATTCTATGTCGGCCCTGGTAGAAGATTATAAAGGCAATTGGGAGATTGTAAATTATTCGGAGGAGAAGTAAAATTAACACGAATTAAATTATTGCAAAATCTTCTGAAAGGAATTAAAAAATGAAGTACTAAAATATACGTACACTAGCTAATTATTCTGCAAACCGGTTATCAACGTACCTGTTTCAAGCTCTATGAAAGGTACGGCCTTAGGCACCGTAAAGCAAAAGGTAGTTCCTATTTCAGGTTCACTGCTCACCCAGATCTTTCCATTGTTCAATTCAACGAACTCGGCACATATCTTCAGCCCGAGCCCGGAACCTTTTTCCTGTAAAACGCCCGGCGACGAAAAATATTCGTTCACATCAAAGAGTCTTTTTAACTGCTTCCCCGGGATCCCTTTGCCTGAATCGGATACCATAATATTAAAACAGCATTCCTCTTCCACACAACTAATATCTATGGTTCCATGGGCAGGTGTATATTTAATGGCATTCGAAACAAGATTGCGCAGTACGCAGGTAAATAAATCGGGATCGGCAAATATATGAACCTTATCACTGATTTTCATTTGAAGCCTGATATCTTTATATTGAAGGATGGTTTCGTACATCTGAATGGTTTCTGCAACCAATGAATGTAAGAGATAATTACCTTTTTTTGGGGTAATCCTTTTTAGCCTGGAGCGTGACCAGTTTAGCAGGTTATCCATCAAATGAAATGCATTCTTAGCGGACTCTTCCAGTGCAAAAAGCGTTTTCTGCAAAGTTCCCGGCTTCATGGTCAGATATTTTTTTGAAAGCATTTCCGTCAGGTTCTGAAACCAGTAAAGCGGGTTTCGTAATTCGTGGGTAATAATACTAAAGACAATATCTTTTTCCTGGTTTGCTTTTTCGAGTTCGGAATTAAGTTTTTCGAGTTCCCTGTTCTGTTTTGTTATTTTACTGTTTAAGCTTTCCAGCACACGATTGGCCTTTTGCTTACTGTAATACCGCCGGTAAAGCAGTATACATAAAAGAGTGCTGGAAGCAAAGGCCAGGATAATTAGCCAGATAAACGTTGTTTTACGCTTAATGGTCATTTCTTTTAACTCAATATCCTTACGTAATACCTGGTTATCCTTTTCTTTTGTTTCGGATTCGAAAGAAATATGTAATATGGCTAATTGACGGTTATTTTCGGCGTTGAGAAGTTCCTTTTCAACATCCAGCAGGAGAACATGATATTCCAGCGCTTTTCGAATATTCCCTTGTGCATAATAACACTCATACAACCCTTGGTAGTCCATCTGCAATATTTCATAAAGATTCGACTCTTTGATCATTTTAATGCTCAGCAGGTATTGGCTTATGGCCAGATCAGGATTTTGCCGTTCTTTATAATAGTTACCAAGCTCTG
>DATBXH010000283.1:0-7262 GCA_036514375.1 Bacteroidales bacterium
TAATGGTCCTGTGGCTCCCCACGTATTTTCTCCAATGAAAATACCATTAGGAAGTGAACATACGGCCATAACCAACGCTTCTGACAATGATGCTGAATAATTGTCTGCTAATACGACTATTGTTTTTTCAAATTTATGCCCATCCGCATGTGGATTAACAAATGCTTTAATCCAGGGAGTATAATCGAATCTTCCATTTCCTGATTTTGATTGGATATAACCAAAATGCAATGGTTCTTCAATAAAATGGCCCATAAAAAAATTTAAATCCCCAAGATCTCCTCCAGGATTTCCACGCACATCAACAATTACCCCCTTTATATTTGATTTTTCTTCACTTAACATTCTAAAAAAATAGTTCAAAATCTGTTTAATTGAATTATCTGAATTTGAGTAATACGACTTCATCAAAGTAAAGAAATTGCATGAAAAATATAGTATCTCATTATTTATTGTACCACACACTACGGTTAATGGTTGACCATTACCAATATTGCTATAATCATATGCTACATAATAACCTGAATCCAGATAATTTAAATCGATATCCATATAATAGTATTGATAATGAAACCCTGCTTGTTTTTGTTTTTTAACATATGCAGGTGAAATGACTTTATTTAAAATCGTAGAATTTGTGAAGCTTATACTATAGTGACAATCAATTAAGTCTCTTGTAATTTCCTGAAAATATTCGTATGATCTAATTACATCAGAATTATTATTTAAATCTAATTCTTTAAATAACGGTTTGTATTTTAAATATATTTGATCCCAATTGGTACTATCGATATCCCAATAGACATAACTTTTGTCCATGTTGTACCAATAATCGTCAAATATCTCAATAAAAGATGATGGTTTAATGTGTTCATTTGTTTCTTTTTCGCAAGCAGTCAATAGCAAGGTACAAACAATAAGTAAAATAAATTTTGATAAAAACCAAGTAGTCATAATGTGTTTTTATATTTTTAAAAATACATCTGATAGCCCAAGGATAAACTGATTGCTATGTTTTTTTTTGATGATTGATTTATTGAATATTTCTTTTGTTGATCAGATATTGAATACAAGTAATCGAAGCCTAAAAAAAAGCAATATTTTTTAATAACAAGATAATCCAACTCTATTCCAGATTCGAAACCATACTCCCACCTTTTATCTTTCTGATTATTAAATGTGTATTTTTCAGAATAATAAGCAGGGGAAAGATGTTGAATAACCTGACCGTTATTTCCCAATACGTCTTGTGTATCAAATATATTAGGTATAGCCCCTTCAATATTTGCCCAGGCCCAATAATCAATAAAGATTCCTGTGTTTATAAGTACTGCAAATTTATACTTCTCATAAACCTTCGCTTCTATTTTAACTGGCATATGAAGGTAGGTATTATTATACTGTTCATAATATCCTGAATACTTTCCTATTCGATTAAATGAATAGTTTTTTTGAAAAATTCCAATTCCGGTATGTAAAGAAAATACATCAAATAGTTCATACTTAATATGGGATTGTATTGAATACCCCATTATTTTTTTCTGCTGCGTCAGTTTTGAGTCAGTTACATCATATACCAGATGGTTATGAGTTCCCCCAAGAGATACTCCAATTCTTATTTGGGCAAAAAGATTAAGGTTACAAAAACACAACCCCGATAATAATAAATAGAATTTCTTTTGAACCATAAATTAGAATTAGTTTGTCCAAAAATAAACTTGCTGCCGCTTTTATTGGAATTATTTCGTATTGCCAATGAATATCAATATGAAATAATGATAACATTAAATACTTTCTGCTTATCGAATTACCTATGAAATAGTGATTGCCCAAATTAAGTTTTATAAGCAATTTGGGCAATCATTTTATAAAATATTATTCTCAATTACTACAGTTCCAATCGGCTACAAACGTTTTAATAATTGTACTACTTGGAGAGCCATCTTTTGGTACAACAGTAAAAGCGATTCTTACTCCCATAAATCCAGGTTTAAAATTATTGCCATATGGAAAACCATAAGGAACAAATATTATTGGTTGAGCGTGCACATAAACAGATTTAGAGCCGCCCGACTCATCCTTTGCATAAATATCAACTAAATCTCCTGGATAAAAATTATAAGGAAAAACAACAACCTCTTGCCTCATATTTTGAATAGTTGCAATACTTAATAATTCCGGATTAAATTTAATTGAAAATGAAGTATTGTCTATATTTAATCTTATTGCTTGCGTGCCAGCAGGATACATGTAAGTTGGGTAAGCATTATAAGTGGATTTAATTACCGGTCTATTCGAGAGATTAAATACTCCTAGCGTTTTATTATACAATGGTACAAAACCGCTTATATTATAACTACCGTCAGTTACTGGTTTTATACTTCCAGGCATTGGAATAGAGGTTCCCGAGAACAAGCTTCCATTATTCTCTAATGTTCCATTCAGACTCAAGCTTGCATTTAGGTCTAAATTATATGTTTGACCATTACTATTTCCACCAAAAATGGCACTGAAAATACTGACAACAGTTGCAGGAATATTACCGGTTGCAGTAGATAAAGCACCATCAACACCTTTTTTAATGTTTGAGTATAAAGTATTATTAAGTCCCATCTTATTTGTTTCAAAGAATTTGGCTCCAACCGCTGATAGTGCAACTGTTCCAATATTTGTCAAACCTTTACCTAATGCAGAATTTACATTTTGCTCCAGTGTTGATGATCCTACTGTTCCGGTAATTTTTCCTGTCAAAGTCCCCCCCAATGATACTTGTGTGATATTTCTATAATTAACATTCCAACTGAATGTTGGTGGTGTGCTTGAAGTTGTTGCTACCAAATTTGGATCATATGTTATTTCATACTGTAGCATATACCATGTATTTGGAGTGACAGGATATGAACCATCTGTCGGTGCAGGTTCTAATGTAGAAATGACTTTTTGTTGCGTTGCACTTGAAAATACATCAATTAACGTTTTACCCGCAAAGTTTAATTGGCTATAGTTTGAATTTCCATTTCCGCTCCATTGGGCATTAGCTTGTAAATTAGAAGAATAAGTATAGCCTGTATTATCATTATATTGGTAAATTCTTAATAACCCCCTATATTTGTTATACAATATAAAATAAGGCATTGGAGTATACGTGTAAGGACTAAAAGTACTATACACCAATACCCAGCCATCAGATTTTTTATGATCTGAATATACATCAGCATCATAGGTTGACGTAATGGAGCCCGTAACACCATAGGCCCAAGGCACATAAATTGTTTTATTTGAAGGTGTTGGCATTAAATCACTTGGATTTTCCCAATCAAATGCATAAGGTACTATCCAATCTTTACTCCCCTCAACTGCAATAGGCTTTATTTCCAGTTTTTTGGAACAACTTGTTAAACAAAGTGGAATTATAAAAAATCCCAGAAATATTCCTTTTAAGAATGTTTTTTTACTATAAGGTTCTCTTTTCATAAAAAATAGGTTTAATTAAATATTCTATATTTATATTACTTGAATATGCGTAATTTGTCAAGAAGAATTAAAAAAAACTTCCTTATCAACCTACATAAATACATCGATAAGGAAGTACCATTCCTAATTTACAACAGGATGAACAGTCCATTTAGCTAGGAAAGCAGGCCCATTATCCGTATTTGTGTTTGCCGAGTTACCTTTCAGGTGAGGATTACCATCAAGCGTAGGCTGATATATTGGAAAATATTCATGGCCCTTATAGTAGGTTTGGAATGTTGAAGTGGCAATGATTTCGAGAGTAGGCTCAGCTGTTGGGTCTACAGGTATTGTTTTTGTATGTGTGGGATCATTTGGATCTGGTATTTTTGCTTTTAAATAATTACCATGTTCAACCAACTGATTCAGACGATCTGCATTATAGAAGAATCCCCAGCGGAGTAAGTCGATGCCACGTCCGTTTTCGCAACCAAATTCTTTGGGACGTTCCACGTTTGCGATTTGTTCGAAAAGAGCATCTTTAGACGGAAAGTCGGAAAGTTTAAGATCGTTAAGCGCAACGCGTCTACGTACGATATTTATATAATCGATAGCTGATTGGGTTGGGCCATTGATTTCATTTTCGCATTCTGCTGCACGCAGTAAAACATCGCTATAACGCATCAGGCGCAGGTTGATCCCATCATGCAATCCGGTAGTAATGGAGTTGTAGAGGTTAGTTCTCGCATAGGTGAACTTAGCTATGGATATACCAGCATTTGTAGTGTTCTCCAGAGGAGTTGCCGTGATATCTTTTTGATAAACCGTGTTGCAACGGGGATCACCATTAGGATATGCCGCAGTTTTCAGTCCTGTATAGGTGCTATATTCACTTTCATAAGTAGTCAATGTCCAATATAAACGAGGATCGAGACGGCCATCTGTACAATTCTCTTTTTTGAATAAGTGATACAGCCAGGGTGCACCAGCCAGGTCGCCCCAACTGCCGAATTCTATAGGGCCGTAGTTGCTTTCTATTGCATTTCCCTGAGTAGCCTGAGGGCTTATGTTTACCGGAGTCCACTCCTGGTCGGTGCCACCTGTACCGTAGTCCATAAATTGAACTTCAAAGAGGCTTTCTGAGTTATTTTCGTATGCTGCACCTTCTTTGAAGTTGTCACCATAGTCAGCTGTGAGTTGATAATGTCCATACTTACCGGCGATGATGTTTTTCAGTACAGTATCGGCCTCAGTGTATTTATGACGGAACATCAGTGCACGGGCCAGATATCCGGCAGCTGCACCGCATGTAGCACGACCTTTAGCCCAATCGCCACCTGCGTCGCGCGATGGCAACATTGCTTTAGCTTTTCTGAGGTCAATCTCTATTTGGTCAAACACCTCGTCCTGAGTATTGCTGGATGCATACAGAGTGTTGATGTCCGAATAAGCGGCATAGTCTGTAATCAATGGAACCGTCTGGTAGTAAGTAGCCAAATTATAGTATGCCAAAGCTCTTAGAAAGAGAGCCTGTCCGGCTATCTGATTATAAGAATCTTTCGACATAGTAACACCATCGACTTTCGACAATACATAGTTTGTGCGGTTTACTACATGATAGTTGTCGCGCCATGGCCACAAGCAACCTATTGGACTAAGTACTGGGTCAGCAGCCGGTATGTTGAGGTTGTCGTATCCCAAATACCATATTTGAGATGCGTTCCAAACTTCGTCTCCACGTACAGCATCCAATGTATAGCCAACGCGGGCAAATGTACCTTCGAGGCGTATACGGTTGTAACACGCGATAATAGCCTCCTGAAGATCTGACTCTGTATTGCCAAAATCATAGGTTGTCTGTTCGTTCGGGTTGACAACATCAAGTTGCTTATTGCAGGCTGTCATGCCTCCAATAACCGCCAACATTATTAGAATTATATGTAAACTTTTCATAATGCTACTCTTTTTTAGATTATATTTTTTAGAATGTGAAGTGTGCTCCGAACATGATGGTCCGTGGTGTTGCATACGAAGCATAGTTGTAACCGGGAGTGAGTGTACCTCCGGCGAAGTCTACGTTGTAACCTTTGTATTTAGTAAATGTGTGCAGATTTTGACCCGATGCGTAAATACGAAGGCCTTTAACATAGCTTTTAAACCATTTGTCAGGGAAGTTATAGCCCAATTCGATGTTGGCAATTTTCAGATAGGATGCATTTTGAATGAAACGCTGGCTGAACATATCATTGGTGATTGAACCTGCCGGTGTGTATGCTATGCGGGGTACATTAGTGTTTGTGTTAACCGGTAATCCGTTAATTGCTGCATCAGATGCCGAATTATAAGCATTCAACAGATCAACGCTCTTGTTGAGTGCACCGTATGAGCCGTGCAATGTCATGTCAACAAAATCCACTGCTTTGAACTTTAAAGCTCCATACGTCGATATGCTCAAATCAAAACCTTTCCATTCAACACGTACATTCAAGCCATAATTAATCTTTGGTATGCCACTACCCAGGTATTGCCGGTCAGCGTCAGTGGTAATTGTGCCGTCGTTGTTGAGGTCGGCATATTTAATGTCACCTGGCTTTGCCCCAGGCTGATCGACATGCAGGCCTTTTGAGTTGACACGGTTATCTATTTCTGATTGAGACTGGTAGATACCTTCGGAAACTAAGCCATAGAATGAACCAACTTCACGGCCTACCTCTGTGCGGCAGAAGCCAACAGTTTGAGGTTGGTTTTGAACGCCCAACTTGGTTACCTTGTTATTGAGGGTCGATACGTTTCCAGAAATGTCATACTTAACAGCGTGTTTATAATTGTGATATGCAAGTGAGAACTCAAGACCTGAATTTTCCATGGTTGCTGCGTTCATCGTTACATTTTCATTGGTAAAACCAGCTTCGGGAGGAACTTGTACACCATAAAGAAGATCTTCTGATGTTGCTTTATACCAGTCGAACGTAAATTCCAACTGATTGTTGAACATACCGAGGTCGAGACCAACGTCAAGCGTTTTCTTCTTTTCCCAAAGGATAGCAGTGTTAACAAAATTTGATAATGCTGAGCCGGTAACCTTAATATTCCCAAAGCTATAGGTGTAGTTACCTCTCGACATAACATCCATGTATTGGTATTCAGGTGTGTTTGTTGGACCTGCGTTAGGTAGGAGATCATTACCAAGTTCACCATAGCTACCGCGAATCTTGAGCAAGCTTATAGTCGATTTGGCAGCCTCAGGGAAGAAGCTTTCACGTTCAATACGCCAACCTGCTGATACAGACGGGAACACCCCCCAACGAATATCCGGAGCAAAACGGCTTGAACCATCACGACGCGCTGTTGCTGAAAGAAGATATTTCTCATCGAAATCGTAGTTGATACGTCCGATAAACGATGCCAATACGTGTTCTGTTTCCAGGCTTGTTGATGATGTCGTCACTGCATTGTTTACCTGTAAATAGTATGGTTCAGGCATGGTAACCCCTTTGCCTGTGAGTGTATGAAAGAGACCGCGCTCGAATGTTTGACCAACCATCGCATTGATGTGATTGAGTCCTAATTTACCGTCGTAGGTTATATAGTTTTCTACAAGTGCGTTGGTATAGTTACGGTAGCCCTCTAACAGGTTCTCATCGCTCTTCGCCAGGTAGTTTGTTGTACTCTGTATGAATGCAGGCACGAACGTTAAGTCCTTGGCATAGGTCTTGCTGTACGACAAATTAAGGTTGTAATCTAACTTGTGATGGCCACTCCTGAGGCCAAGCATGCTTATGAGGTCAACATCTGCCGAACCTGTAGCA
>DATBXH010000284.1:0-3980 GCA_036514375.1 Bacteroidales bacterium
CAAGATGGAGTAGCGCATTTAGCGATCCACAGTGGATTGAGATCGACCTGCAGGCAACCTATAACATTTCGCAGGTGGTACTGATTTGGGAAACAGCATCAGCTAAAGCATATAGTATTGATGTATCCAATGATAATGTAAACTGGACGACAGTTCAAAATGTGACAAGTGGCACAGGCGGAACCGAAACCTGGAATCTGACAGGGGTAAGCGGACGTTACATTCGCATGCATGGAACTTTGCGTAATACTATATGGGGCTATTCGCTATATGAGTTTGAAGTGTTTGGATCATCTTCAGTTACTAACCTTCCGCCTGTGGCTAATCCTGGCACAAGTCAAACTATTACCTTACCGACGAACAGTGTAATACTTGATGGATCTGCCAGTACAGATCCGGATGGAACCATCACGGCGTATGCATGGTCTCAGGTAAGTGGGCCAAGCACAGCTACAATGATCAATGGTAATACGTCAAAGGCAACGGCAGGTAATTTGGTTGCCGGTACCTATACATTTGGTCTGACCGTGACGGATAATGGTGGTTTAACCTCCTCCGGTACAGTAAACGTCACGGTTGCAACGGATCTTCCACCTATAGCAAATGCAGGGACCAATCAAACCATCACCTTACCGGCGAACAGTGTAATACTCGATGGATCTGCCAGCACAGACCCGGATGGAACTATAACAGCATATGCATGGTCGCAGGTAAATGGTCCGAATACGGGCACTATTACCAATGGTAATGCGGTTAAGGCAACGGTCAGCAATCTGGTAGCCGGTACTTATACGTTCAGTCTGACAGTAACGGATAATACTGGGTTAACCGCTTCAAATACAGTAACTATTACAGTTAATAACATTGTTGTAGCAAATCTTGCACTTAATAAACCAGCGACATCATCCTCAGTAGAAAGCAGTAGTTTTCCTCCCACCTTTGCGAATGATGGAAACACAGGTACAAGATGGAGTAGCGCATTTAGCGATCCACAGTGGATTGAGATCGACCTGCAGGCAACCTATAACATTTCGCAGGTGGTACTGATTTGGGAAACGGCCTCTGCCAAAGCATATAGCATTCAAGTCTCGAATGATAATATAAATTGGACAACAGTTCAAAATGTAACAAATGGAGTGGGGGGAACGGAGACCTGGAATCTGACAGGGGCAAGCGGACGTTACATTCGCATGTATGGAACTTTGCGTAATACCATATGGGGCTATTCGCTATATGAGTTTGAAGTATTCGGATCAGCCCTCAAAGGAACAAACTTTTTCAATGGCGACACTATAAATACCTTGAAAACAGTTGTTTACCCGAATCCTTTTACCAATTTAATAACGATAAGCACGAAGACTGATGTATTTAAGAAAGCTAAAATTTTTGATCTCGAAGGAAAATTATTGATGGAGTGGGAGATTTTGCCTGGGGAAACAGAGATAACGAAGGATCTCAGTCTTTTTTCTAACGGAATTTATCTGCTCAAATTAGAAGGGCCTGGCACTCCTGAAACTATTAAAATTATAAAACAGTAGTTTTATAATAATAGAACTGAAAGCCGGAACCCGATTAATTCTGAGGTTCCGGCTTTTAATTTGAAGCATGGTGCATGGTCTTGTTTTATAAAACCTGTGTTTGGCGTAAATTAGGGATTACATCATTCATTGAATGCTAAATCCAAGTTTTCAAAGCTACCTTGGTATAGGTCATGTGAGGCCAATGATATACTGCTCTCCAGAGGTTACTCTACCCTTGGTCTACCCTTATCTTACCCTTAATCTACCCAAAGGTATATAAACCGTAGATTAACCCTATAGTAAATATAGC
Organism: Bacteroidales bacterium; assembly: GCA_036514375.1. GTDB lineage: Bacteria > Bacteroidota > Bacteroidia > Bacteroidales > JAAUTT01 > JAAUTT01. The sequence goes on from DATBXH010000284.1 coordinate 1,831, forward strand.
GCAACAGTAATTCAGAAATGGGAGGACAAAGAAAGGAGTGGTACTTATGAGTACCAAATCGGGTTATCAAAAACAGCTTATCTGTTATAATTATTCATGGAATCAAAGAAAAAACTATAGGGAATTATTATCAAATAATACTTTGTAGTTTAATTCAAATCATTAGAAAGTAAAAGAATCATTAGGTTTGGTCTCAATTACTTTACTCCACGACTTTTCTGACTGATCTATTTATAATTTTGTTACACTTTTTTTAAAAAAATATGATTGTTTATTAAAATCTAATTTATATCTTAGCAAAGTCCTTAGTTTTACTTAAATTGAGTGTAAAACCAAACTATCAATGGGTTACGCAAACGATAAAGGTAAGGTTAAGAATAAAAGATTAAACCTAATAATTTTATACTAACAGTTTTAGTACCATCAAACCATGAAGTCGCTATTTTATTTATTACAAGTCCAGAAAGAATTTTTACTTAGGAAACTTACCCTTCCAAGATTATTTTTTTTATTTCCTTCTTGGAAATTTTTAATTAATCCCCAAAATATTCTTTTTACACTTTCCTAGGAATTGTTAATCCATAGGTTAATATAATTTATTGTCATTCTCTTCGAGTCAAGAATCTTAATAGAACATTAAATATTATGAAAAAAGTACTTTTTATAGTTATGCTGACCCATTTTGTTTGTAACAATACTAACTGCCAAAAGTTGAACAATAATTTGCCTGATAATTATTATACCATTGATTATGTATTTACGGGTAAGATAAATCCTGGTTTAGATTCTTTGTTTGCAGTGAGATACAGATTCTTAAAGTTGCATTTAAATAAGTTTGACAAGTTGATTATCCAGGATAGTAATAGGAAAAGGATATTGGACTTAAATCACACAGCATTCAATGACAGTATTGAAATTCAAAATGATGGAGGGTATACATATTTAATTATTAAAAAGTATGATAAAGAGGATCTTCCGTTGGTAATCCAGGGCATTGATAGAAATGGTGTTTCCCAGGATTTATTGATTCGTAATAAAGATGGTAGGATCTTAAGTACAGGACAATTCAAACAAATGGAACGGACTAGCAATAGTAGATCTAAGCAGTTTGAGGGTGAACAAAGATAGATTTACCAATAGCCTAGAAATAATCACAAGAATTTATGAAGCTTAGACTACTAATATTTACACTCAGTGTAGTGTTAACTGGAATACTGAGTGCACAAACAACGATATCCATCACACCTACCGATGCCTTGGTGGAGATGGTTCAATCTCCAAGTTATGCATATTTGCAAACTACCAATTATGGGGGTTCGACGGCTTTTTATGCCAATAACTGGACGACAAGTGGGAGTCTGCTATTTATGAGATCTTATTTGAAAATTAATTTAAGTTCTTTGCCTTGCGGGGCAGTCATTAGTCAGGCAAATTTGTATTTGTATGGTGATGGAAATCATAGCAATACTACCCTTAATGGTTCCGGATATCTTTCCAATGAATGCTGGCTAATGAGAACTACTAGTCCTTGGGAAGTAAATACAATAACATATGATCAGCAACCTTCTGTTACTTCTCTCAACGCGGCAACATTGGCCAATTCAACAAGTTCTTCTCAGGATTATGTTGTTAATATTACCCAATTGGTAAAGGATATGCAGAACAATCCATCACAAGGTAATGGCTTGTTATTGATTTTAAAGAATGATCCCAACGGAAAATACAGTCGGATGTGTTTTTTTTCGAGTGATTATAGTAATGCTGCAAAAAAACCTAGGGTGGATATAACATATACAGCAAGTTCACTTATGGCCAGTGCAGGTGCGGCAAAAAGTATTTGTATGGGCACGGGAAAAGGAATAGGGGGTTCTCCAACAGCCAGTGGAGGAAGCGGGACAGGATATACCTATTCATGGAGTCCCTCCATTGGTTTAAATTCAACAACCATTGCCAATCCAACAGCTTCACCTACTACAACAACAACCTATACTGTTACAGTAACTGATGCAGGCGGTTGTGGTTTAGCAACTAGTTCTGTAGTGGTAAATGTTAATCCTTTACCTGCGATCTATAATCTTACTACTAGTAATATTTGTGTTGACAACACTAATACTAATACTATAAGTGTTTTAAAATATGTTGGCTTGGAT
>DATBXH010000285.1:0-5300 GCA_036514375.1 Bacteroidales bacterium
ATTTCTGAATTGGGGAGTGGTTTCGTCCGCATTAGGTATCCCGGAATTATCCTCCCGAGTCATATAATATAAATCATACAGGATCGCATCGTGCCCAATATTGGCCATGGAAATATCTGAAATGTATATGTTTTCAACAATTCCGCCTCTTCCACGGGTGCTCTTAAACCGTAATCCGTTGTCAGTTCCGATGAAACTGCAGTGTTTAACAAATATATTACGTACTCCGCCCGACATCTCACTGCCCACAACAAAACCACCATGACCGTTGAATACTTTGCAGTTATAAACAATGATATTCTCTGTGGGTACACCCCGTTTGCGTCCTTCTTCATCTTTTCCTGATTTCATGCAAATTGCATCGTCTCCGGCATCAAACGTAGAATTAACGATGACGGCATTTCTGCATGATTCCACGTCAATAGCATCTCCATTGGCTGCCCATTCTTCATTCTTAACGCTTATATTATTTATAGTGATGTTTTCGCAAAGAAGCGGATGCAGACACCTGGCCGGAGAGTTCTGGAAAGTAACCCCTTCGAGCAGAATTTTCTTACAATTTATCAGATTAACCATAACGGGACGAAGAAATTCCCTGATTTCCTTACTCTCTTCTTCGGTGCGGTTTCCGGGAGTAACTTTCATCTTACTCCCTTTGAGTGCTCCTTCGGTTGGATACCATGTTGTTTTCTCCTCATTCAGGACACCTCCTGAAGAAACAAATTTCCTCCATAAATATTCAGATACATTGGCTTTTTTTACAGGCCGCCAGGCATCACCATTACCGTTAAATAATCCCTCACCGGTGATAGCAATATTTTCCGCGTCTTTTGCATAAATGGGCGACATCGTCCGCCAGCTATTTTGACCTTCGTACCAGGTTTTAACCATCGAATATTCATCGTAATTCCTGGAAAACAGTACAACAGCTCCTTTTTCGGTCTGTAACCTTACGTTACTCTTTAATTCAATAGGACCGGTTAGCCATAAACCCTCAGGCACTATAACTGTTCCTCCTCCCTTAGCAACGACAGCGTCAATGGCTGAGGCAAAAGCCTTTGTATTGGAAGTAATTCCATCGCTTTTGGCCCCAAAATCCTTTATATTAACCGTTAAATTTTTAAAAACAGGTTGTTGCACTTGTTCCATCTTAAAAGGGAGACCCTTGTAAATTGACGGATCAATAAAATTCTTTTCCTGGCCTTGCGAAACGGTGCATAATAAGAGACTACTTACCAATAATAGCTTCTCTTTTACATTATTCAATTTATACATGAATTTTTTCTTTTTATTATAATTATAAGTTTATGTCATTCTATTAAAAATATAATCCCCGGGAATCTCTTCAGGAGGATTATTATCTAATCTATTACTAACTACTACTACTACTATTTTCTTTCACTATTGTCAAATTGAAATCATTGCCGTTAGCTTAAGCCAACGGCAATGAAACAAACTTTCAAAACATCACAATATTAGCTGAACCATACGATCGGGGCAGGTAAATTCTGATAAAAGAGTAGTAAAATCAGGTACGGATTTGTTTTTTGGTAAAGATTATGCAAAATCTGTCATCTTCTAACAGCTTGTATTTTCGCGGATTGTTGGTTACCAAGCATCCTTCTGACAGGGTAAATGTATTTAAAAATCTAATTTGGCTAAAGCCAATAGTTCCGGTTTGTTTCAATTGCCGTTGGCTTAAGCCAACGGCAATGAAGAACATCCAGACTTCCGGGCTTTAGCCCAAAAGGGAATTTTAAATGCATTTGCCCTCTCCTCCTGATATTCCATGGCTGATGTGATTAAACCAATTCAACACCAAATGCTCCGTCGTGCAACGGATCGGTATTTAATACGGTGAGATAAGTATTGGTGAGTTCACCCAGGGCGCTGGCTAATACGATTTGTTCGCCCGTGGCAAGGGTTATAAATGTATCGCCGGGTTGGGCTCCTTTTGCGTTGGCTAAGTAAAACTTAAGCTGGGTGGTGCCGGTATTTGACAGCCATACATGGTCGTTTTCGCCAAAGGTATGCTTTACAATAGTTTGGTTTGTTAAATCATGAAATAAGTGCCGGGAATAATTGTCCCGACACTTATAAATCAGAAATGAAATTAAGGCAATCATAGTGTCCGAGAAAAGTATTAGGACTAAAGTCCTTCAGAGTGTTATATCTTGTAACCCCAGCCTTAAGGCTGGGGTTATTCAAAATATCAATTACCAGGCTTTAGCCCTTAAGCATAACTTCATTCCAGACATAATTATTTACCAGAACCATCTTGGGTCGCCCACCCTGCCTTTATCAACGAAATCTGTGGTGGAAATGGTGCTTTTTACTTTAAAGTTCCCGTTAACAGGGTCAATAAATAAATCGGTACTGTTAATACCCAGTGCATTTAGCTTGGTAAACGATTGACCGGTAGCTGTACTGGTTGATAATTCGGCAGTTTTATAGCTCGACGAAAACGAATAAGAAGTTAACGGTGTATAGTTTGCATAGAACGATGCAAGGTTTGTACCCCCGTTACTGCCTGCAAATACATTGGATGAAATGCCAAGATTAGTTGGCGTGGAATTGCTGTCGGTAAACCGGAACAAATAAGACAATTTGTTTGTGGTGCTGTTGTTGTAAAAACTGCAGCTGGAAATAAAGCAATAGGTCGCTTTGCAGCGGATATCGGCCACCTGTGTGCTTAAGTTGATAAATGTACTATTTTGGAAAGAAACAATACCAAGCTGATTAGTTGGAGCCGTACCTGCAATATTTAACATACCTGTGCCGCCAATGTCGCTGACAATACAGTTGTCAATTAAAACTGTGGACAGCGATATGGTTGCCGTACTTTTTAACCGGAGTAAACCATTGTATGCCGAAACAGAACAACCCTGAAATCCGATATATCCAATATTCATGTTAGTACCCAGGTCCATCAGGATATTTGAAGATGAAGAGCTGCCGGGTCCGGTTATCTTCGTGTTCTCAAAGTAAATTCCTGAAGTCATGTCCGAAGCCGGGATAACTTTGGTAAGATTTACAACAGGCATATTCGTATTGGAAACACACGAAAGCATAAATGTATTCATCCCTGAAGGAATATTAACGGTACCCAGATTATAAGTATCGCCGGGATTTAATAAAAGAGCAACGTCAGTTTGTCCAGCTGTAAACGCATTGGCCAATACCGTATTTATATTGTCGGATGGCAGCAGGGTAATGTTATTTCCATATGAAATTCCGGCTGTCTTGAATGTTTTGTAGCCTCTTACCCGTGCAGTTGTGCCTTCCAAATAATATAATTTGGCGGTATAAACACTACCCATTATTAAATCCGACAGTGTTTTTGTTGTATCCGCTTTTTCCTGGTCCGTTAGCTTTATGGAATCCCTGCTGGTGCTGTTATATAATACCAGGTAATCGAGCTTGTCTGTTTTCTTCCACTTAAACGTGACCGATGGCATATTTATACTAAGCGGAGCAAGAATGTTTTCGGACAATGTTTTAAAAGTATACGTTTTATACTTGGAAGTTAACGAACTATCGCTGTTTACTGCCATAATCCTTACTGAATGCCGCTGACTGGCATTCAAACTATCTACAAAGACATGATATAAAACCATGGACAGATCCGAGGACGTGGCAAATGGGGTAAGTGTATCAGCATTAATGGTTATTCGCCTAACAATATTACTAAATACCAAAGAGTCCTCACTGACTTCAATGATATATTTTTTGGCCGAAATTACATTGGTAAACTGGACACCAACTGAATTGGCATCTATACTATATGTAGAAAAAATGATTGGTCTGAATAAGCCATCATAGGAACTATCGTAGGGGAAACCGTCGTCTCCTTTTTTGCAGGAAACCAACTCGAATACCAGGAATAATGAAACCACTATGCCCAATATAGATATATGAATTTTGCTTTTTTTCATACGTAAGTTTTTTAATATTTAGAATTAAATAATCAGGTACATAGTGTTAATACCCGTAGGAATTTACCAATGCATTGTTGGAGTTTTGCAGTTCCGTGTAATAGATTGCATACGGATGCCTGTAATTACATACTCCGTTCCCAAGGGTAAACGTTTTCAGCTTAGCATTAATTCCGCTAACACTATCCAATTGGGCAGTAAACCCGGAGTAATCGTAAGATGCATCCAAACCAGCAGCTTCGGTTAATATAGTGGTCATTTTGGTTACAACACCTGAAGCACCAACCGAGGCATACAGCCAGTTAGTATTTTTGTATACCGTAGAACTTGGTGTAACGGCAGGCGTTTTATACCAGTTAACACTAGATTTATCAATCAGGTATAAGGTTGTTCCCAAATAACCTGTAGTAGGTACCCATTTGTAATAAATCTTTTGAGGAAGAGTTCCTGCAGGATAGAACTTATCGAAAATGGTAATATCCTTACTGCTGCCGTTAAGCATGAGACACAGGGTCTTCTTCTGATCTTCAATTTTTTTACTTAATAATCCCCAGCGAATCAAATCGTATTTTCGTATGGCTTCGCCACCTAATTCCCATGCACGTTCGTTAACAATAGCGTCAAAGAAATTGCCTGCATAACCAGTAACCCTTTCCGGGTGTGTTTTGAAGGCTCTTGCCCTTACTTTTTCCAATGCTTGTCTGGCGGTCATTCCTGCAGTAGTATTTGCTTCATCAGGACCATAAAGTTCGTTCTGGGCTTCGGCATACATTAATAAAAGGTCGGAATAACGCATCACTATCCAGTTAATGCCTGTACTAATACGGCTGGTGGCTACCTTTGTAAGTGCCAGATACGATGGCGACATCCAGTAGAAGCGCCATTTAGCAAAGTTCCAGCCCAGGGCGTCATTACCAAAGGATTCGCCTTCGGTTGCTTTTGGTGCATTAGGCGGATTGTATCCGTTGTTTGTAAAACTGATGTTTGTACATGTAACATCCTTACGTAAATCGAGCGAATCGAAAGAGTAAAAATAATAAACGGATGTTTTTACATTACCTCCTCCAAAACCGGAAGTATAGGTATAACTCGTATTGGTTCCCAGATTCTGACCGATTAAAGTTCCGATATCACCATTCTGGCCCAAACCATTGGCAACTTCAAACAGGTTTTCATTTGAGGAGTTTAATTGCAGTCCGCAAACGGTTTTCCAGATGTGTTCAAAATCGGGATCGAGGGTATGCGGGTTTTTTGCATCTCCGATCACTTCCGCACACTGCTGGGCGGCAATGGCATAATAGTCCTTATAGTTTTTTACACGTCCTACAAAATACCCGTTCAATTCGGGAATATCAGCGTTATGTT
>DATBXH010000286.1:0-3436 GCA_036514375.1 Bacteroidales bacterium
CTCCAAGCATTTTCATGCGCAGTACATTAGGCATTTGCCGTTTGACGTCGGTTTCGCCCATATACACCACGCATTCTATGCCCATCAGTGCACAAACTGTGGCTGTTGCAACGCCATGCTGGCCCGCACCGGTTTCGGCAATAATCCGTTTCTTACCCAACGCTTTGGCAAGCAGAATCTGACCTATAGTATTGTTCACCTTATGAGACCCGGTATGGTTCAAGTCTTCGCGCTTCAGGTAAATGTTTGTGCCGTAATGCTGCGATAACCGCGTGGCATAATAAAGCGGTGATGGCCGTCCAACATAGTCTTTCAATAGCTTTTTAAATTGTTTCTGAAAGCTATCATCAGACATAATTTCGAGATAACGCTGGCTCAACTCCTCCACATTGGCGTAGAGCATTTCGGGGATGTAAGCACCGCCGAACTTGCCGTAAAAGCCACGTTCGTCAACTGTGTATTTCATTTCATTTATTGTTAAAATCGTTCAATTCACTTTTGATAAAACAATCTATCATTGTCCTGTAAACAGCTTCGGCAATATCAGCATCCAGATGGTACTGAGGTGCCAGATTTCGTACTTTTGATATTACAGCTTCCACTCTTGACGGGGCTTTCACATCATCAGTCGTCTTTTTAAATCGGGCGGCCTGATGTACAAACGATTGGCGTTCGCCCAAAAGTTTTATAATCTGGGAATCGATGCGATCGATGTTTTGCCGAACTTCTTCTAAGCTAGTCACATTCATAATGTTCTAATTTTAGAAATAAAAGACTGGAGAAGCCCGACATCCTTCAGTCCTGGCTCTATCTCGAACCTGCTGTTGATATCGATACCTGATAGTTGAGGATGTTTAATGCTTTTGATAATATCAGCATCTTCGGTACCAATGCCACCGCTTAATACAAAAGGATTGGGTAACTTATAGCCTATCAATGTATTCCAATCGAATTTGACCCCACTCCCACCATAATCTTTGGTACTGGTATCGAACAAGAAATAATCGCAAGAATCTATGTATGGCTCAAGAGCAGTCCAGTCAAAATCATTATGAATACCAAAGGCTTTCAATACCTTAATTCCTTTTTCACGAATCGCTTGGCATGATGCCGGGGATTCATTACCATGAAGCTGCACAAAATCAAGACTGTACCTGCGAACCAGGGAAATAACCTTGTCAACCTCTTCGTTTACAAACACTCCAACCGTTTGCACTTCAGGCATTACTGATTTTACAATAGATGAATCAAAATCATCGCCCACAAACCGTTTAGATTTGGGATAGAAGATGAATCCCATCAAATCGGGTTTAAGCCGTGCGACCTCTTGAACATTAGCGCCTTGGCGCATTCCGCAAACTTTGATGAACATACTATAAAAAGTTGACAGTCGACAGTCGACAGACCACATGGGATAGCGGGCTATTGACCATCAACTAGTTATTTAATTTCTCAATAAATTCCTTACATGCCCTGCCCGGATCTGGTTGTTTCATAAAGTTTTCGCCAATCAGGAAACCTTTGAAACCATTACTCTTTAAATATTTGATAGTTTCTATATTATCAATGCCGCTCTCAGAAATCTTTACAAACTTGTCTGGCAGTTCCTGAGCAAGTTTTAGCGAATGCTCGATGTCAACCTTAAAATCCTTGAGATTGCGGTTATTAACGCCTACCATATCCACTTCATCCACGATTTTGTCTAATTCTTTGCGGCCATGAATTTCAAAAAGTATCTCCAACCCTATTTATTTGGCACATTTGGCAAGTTTCATTATTTGCTCAAGCTCTAACGCTGCAGCAATCAGCAGGATAACATCGGCGCCCATGGCTTTGGCCTCTATTATCTGGTATTCATCAACCATAAAATCCTTGCGGAGAATAGGTATGCGGTTTACCTGACGAGCCGCAATCAAATCAACCGATGCCCCTCCAAAGAAAGGTCGGTCGGTAAGCACCGAAAGTCCTGCCGCTCCTGCATGTGTGTAACCATTGGTCACTTCTTCCACTTTAACTCTATCATTAATTATTCCTTTTGATGGAGATTTCCGCTTGAATTCGGCTATGATCCCTGAAGAACCTGTCTTGGTAAGCGATTCCGCAAGCGAAAGTGTCTTTCTTACAAAAAGTTCAGCCTTTTCAAGTTTAGATACCGGCATTATGGCTTTTTGGGCTTCAACTTCTTTGTATTTTTCGGCAATAATTTTGTCTAGAATGGTCATGAACTAATATTTAGTTATTAAAAAAAGCCTACGCGGCTGTCATTCCTACGAAGGCGGGAACTTTTCTCACCGTAGGTAATCCATAAAAACTTTATAGTAAATGGATTCCGGGTCAAGCCCGGAATGACACCAGGTATGAAGTTATCCAGTTAAACACATCTACTTATTAAACAATTTCTTAAACACACCCATCGCTTTCCCGCTCATCAATGACTCTCTGGCCATTTCAGTGCAATCTGAGATTGACATCTCGGGGAAGTAACACGACAAAGCAAACGCTGAATTAGCTATTACCACATCGTTCTGGGCTTTGGTGCCTTTCCCTCCCAAAACAGAAAGGAAGATCTGCGCAGCTTCTTCAATGGTATTACCACCGTGGAGTTCAGCCTGATTAACTTTGGAAAGTCCCAGTTTATCTGGCGAATACATTGTTTCCTTGCCGTGCCGGAGCACCCGGAAATCGCCGGTAAGTGATATCTCATCGTATCCTTCAAGACTAAAGGCTATAGCATGTTGTATATCTGTCAATTGGTAAACCTGTGAATAAAGATTTTGCACATCTGCACTGAACACACCTACAAACTGGCACTGCGGCCTGGCGGGATTTGTCATAGGCCCAAGCATATTGAAGAACGTCTTCACTTTAAGCGCCTTACGAACCGGGGCAATGTTTTTCATGGCCGGATGAAACATTGGTGCATGAAAGTAGCAGACACCACACTGTTCAAGCTCATTTCGAAGTTTTGCAGAATCTGTGCTGAATTGATAACCAAAATGTTCAAAGATATTAGACGACCCGCAAGGCGAGGAAAGTCCGTAGTTACCATGTTTTACAACTTTAGCACCTGCCCCGGCAATAACAAAAGCCGAAAGCGTGGAAATATTGAAGGTATTCTTACCATCTCCGCCGGTACCACAAACATCGATGGTTCGGTGCCCACCTAAATTAACCTGAACGGCCAGGCTCACCATGGCATCGCGGAAGCCAAGAATTTCAGCAGGTGTGATCTTGCGCATCTGGTAAACCGTTAGGAATGAAGCCATTTCTTCGTTAGTGAATTTACCACTGGCAAGTTCACTAAGTACTTCTTTTGCTTTCTGTTGAGTCAAAATATTTCCTTCGAACAGATAGGATAGTGTTTCTTTCATTGCGTTAATTTTTTAACCAGTTTTCAATCAGGGTCAATCCATGCTCAGTCAGCACCGACTCAGGA
>DATBXH010000287.1:0-6861 GCA_036514375.1 Bacteroidales bacterium
ATTTGCACACCCATTTCAATGATTTTGTAAACCGATACCGCATAGCTGAGTTCAAACGACTGCTCGAACAGGAGAATCATCCGGCCAAAATGAAGGAAATTGCCTATAAATCGGGGTTCAACTCCTACTCTCCCTTTTACAGCGCCTTCTGCAAGGAGACCGGGATATCACCGCTGGAGTATGTGGAGGGGAAGAATGAGAAGAGGAGGTAGGGATGGGAAATAGTTGGATTTATGCGTAAAAATGTATAGGTTTACCATCAGCTAATCAAATGTATGAACCGAATAAGGATTACATATATAAAGAAACATGCACGCACTGCAGATATATCCTGTTTTTGGGATGTTATGCGCAATGGGTATGAATGAATGTTCGGGCGGCATACTAAAAAGACACTTACATAATGAACAAAATCAGGAACAAACGAACATTTCTTGACTTATTCGACACTGGCAAACCGGTGCTGAAAGTAAAATTTAATATTAATTCGGAAGAAGAAGCGACAGAAGTTCAAATTGAGAATAGCCTTGATAAAAAGGTAGACGCAAAAGGATTAAAAAATCTTGAAGATATTTGCACAGATATTAGAATAAGAGATTTTGTTGATTTCTATTCTAAATACAATGGATTTAGTTTGGGGACACCAATATTTCCTAAAAATACTATAAAGAAAACTCTTCTAACACAATTAGCAGTTTCGGATTTGATTGGGTTTACCAAACAGTATTTGCCAAACGGAGAATGGGCCTGGACTATTGATTTAAACAAAGTAAAATCGCTTTATAGAAGCGAAAATAAATGGTTGGCCTTTGCAAATGTAAATGGAGGCCCAACTTGTTTGACAATTTTTTTAGATGGAGAAAATGCTGGTAAAATTTTTCTATTAAATCCACAACCTCATTTTAATATCTTAAGACCAATAGCCAAGACTTATAATGAATTGCTGGACAGAATTGCAAAAGATCCTGCAGCTTTTTTCAAATTAGTAAGAGCTTACCTGACAATTATTGGAAAAGACAAACTAAATTATGGATATGTTCCTATCGAATATATTGACAACAAATAAAAATAGAACACCGCCCAACAACGCAGTAATAAAATTAAAAGCTATCAACTCAGACATAAAAATTTATTGAGCAACAAATCCTCAACTATTCCTGTCCCGCAGTTTGGCAAAAATGCCATATTTGCAAAAGCATAAAACATTGCATAATTTTAAACTCAATAATTATACCAGATTCCCATGAAATCATATCGGACTGTTTTTCTGTTTTTCTTCGTTTTCCTGTTCATACAGGGTGCTAATTTCCATACCATTAAAGCTCAATCGGCCTATGTTGCGCCAACGCTTCCATCGATTCCTGATAAACTGTTTAATATTAAGGATTATGGCGCGGTTAGCGATAGCGTAACTGATAATACCAAGGCCATCCAGGATGCTGTAAATGCCGCCGTTAATGCAGGCGGAGGTATAGTAGTTGTACCATCCGGGATATACTTGTGCGGTCCGATTCAGTTCAATAATAATCTGAATTTGCATATCGACTCCGGTGCCATTCTCAGGATGTTACCCATCGATAGATATCCCGGCGGAAAGGCTGAGGGAACAAGTTTTATCAGTGGCTCAAAACTTCACGATATTGCCATAACCGGTAAAGGGATGATTGACGGACAAGGGAGTCCCTGGTGGCCATTTGCTAAAACCCCGGGCGTAAGACGTCCCCGAATGATTGCATTTAAGGATTGCAGCCGGGTTTTGATTGAACAGGTGAAACTGATCAATTCGCCCATGTTTCATATCGCAATTGGTGGTAAAAATTCCAATGTAACTGTACGCGACGTGATTATTCGGGCCCCGGCATCGACCGATCCGGTGAATCCGAGTCATAATACCGATGCTTGCGATGTGAGCGGCGAAAAAATATTGATCCAGCATTGTGACATTAGTGTGGGAGATGATGACTTTACGTGCGGTGGAAACACGTCGGATGTCCTCATAACCAATTGTACTTACGGTTATGGACATGGCGTATCCATTGGCAGCCCAACGAGAGGTGGCGTGTCAAATATTACGGTTGAGAATTGCACATTCACAAATACGGAATGTGGTATCCGCATAAAATCCGACCGCGACCGGGGTGGAGAACTTCAGCATCTAACCTATCGGAATCTGCGTATGACCAATGTCGGTATTCCCATTCTGATATATGCAACCTATATGGCAAAAGACAGTAAGTACAGGAATTTGCAAAAGATAACGCCTGAGATAGCCACCACATATCCTTCGGCAACGGTTACAAATCTGACACCAATCTATCACGATATTGCATTCTATGACATTACGGCAACTGCCGAAAAGGGGAAGCGGGCCGGTTTAATCTGGGGATTGCCCGAAGCTCCCGTATACAATATCCTTTTACAAAATGTAAATATCACTGCCGATAACCCGTTCGGTATTTTTTTCGCTAAAAACGTTCAACTGGTCAATTGCAGGATAAAGACGAAGGAAGGTGAGAACAAGTTGTCACTTACAAATGCCGGGGTTACGATAGATGGGAAAGAAGTAAAATAGAATGATCCGGGTGATCATTCGCTGAGTTAACCATAGTTTGTAATCTTAGCGCCGTTTGGGGTAGTTTATAATCAGAACATCAGGTAAAAATGGAGAGATTCCTTTGTAAATGAAATTTTTGTATTTTTGTTTCAAATGCTTTGACAAATGGAACTTAACGCAGATTATAATCAAATACTCAAATTAATTCAGCAGCTTCCTAAAAAGGATATTAAAAGGCTGACCAAAACATTACAGTCTGAAATTGCTGCTGATAAGCCCGCAAAATCGCTAAAAAAATTGATTTTACAAGCCCCAACATGGTCTGATTCTGATTATAATGAATATAAAGAAGCCAGGATTCAGATCAATAAATCCAGGATTGCATGATCTTACTGGATTCTTCAATACTCATCGAATTATTTCGCAAAAAAGATAAAGAGAAAACGCTATTTTACGGTTTATCTAAAACCTATAAAACTTTATGCATTTCCTCTATTACATATTATGAAATTGGTATCGGCAACAGAAAATCGCACGCCGCTTATTGGGAAACATTAAGTGATAATTTAAAGATACTTCCATTTGATAAAATATGCGCTGATTATGCAATAACCTTATATGTTGATTTGTTAAAGTCCAACAAGATGATTGATTTGGCAGATATATTGATTGGAGCCACAGCCCTAACCCATAATATACCTATCGCTACATTAAACGATAAGCATTTTAACAGGATAGAAGGATTGGAGATAATTAAATAGACCCCCAGTTAGCCCTAGTTTATAATCGGAGCTTTAAAACAAACCAGAATATCATGAAATTAAAAGTATTACTAATTGTTAACCTGGTAACTATTTGCGCATTGATAAGCGGCCAAAACAAAGTCCATGGCTATATCTATGATAAGCAAACCTCCAAACTCCTTCCATTTGCAACGGTAGGCGCAATGAACATGAAATACGGTACCTACACAGATACATCAGGGTTCTTCACATTATACTTTTCAAATGAGCACGATTCGTTGTTAATCTCATATCTGGGGTTTAAGAGCGTTTATACAACTGTATACGATGTGCAACGCATCGCAAAAATATACCTGGAACCCAATCCGGTACAATTAAAGGAAATAACAATAAATCCTAAAAAAACAAAGAAAAAGGTGAGAGAAATAGGGTTGTTTGATAAAAAATCAACCGGATATCTGTTACCTCCATATGAGTTGAATATACAGGCAGCCTTCATGGCTTTTCCTAAGAATGGTGAGGAGGTGGTAATGAAGTCAATCAGGTTTAAATACAAATTATTAAAAAATAACTCCCCGTTACGGGTTCGCATTCTAAGAGTGACTGATAACGGACAACCTGGAGAAGATATGGTGGCTGAAAATATAATTTTCAACCAGTACAAACAGAATAGGGCCCAGGAGGCGGTTATAGATATTTTAAAGTATAATATCATCATGCCTGTTAATGGTGTATTTATTGCTTTCGAATGGATAGATCGTGATAAAAATTTAACTACAACAAAAGATCAAATTAGGGACCATGGGCCTTGTATCGGAGCCATAAGTAACAGGAATACTTCGAATCCGGTTTGGTCCAATAGCTATAACCAGAGAAAATGGGTAGCCATGTCGTTGCCTCTCACTTACGCCGTTGGCTTAACTGTGGTTAATTATACAGAAAAATGATAACGGATAATCCAAAAACTAAACCCTAAACCTCAATGAAAGTAATGATCGTCTATGCTCACCCGAGCAAAAAATCCTTTACCTATCAGGTCCTCGCAAGACTGGTTGATGGGCTCTTGAAAGCACACCACCGGGTTGAGATTTCCGATTTGTACGAAATGAATTTCAGGTCGGAGATGACCGAGGAGGAATATGAGCGTGAAGGATTCTCAAAAACCGATATGCCGTTGCCCGAAGATGTAAAGAAAGAACATGATAAGATAGAAAAGGCCGATTGCATCATCTTTGTTTACCCCGTGTGGTGGAGCGATTGCCCTGCCCGGTTAAAAGGCTGGTTCGACCGCGTGTATTCTGTTGGATATGCTTACGGATATGGCGAAAAAGGTGAAAAACGAATACAGATGAAGAAACAGAAACTGGGACTCGTTATATGCACCGCCGGACATTCCAATGAATTCCTGGAAGAAATCGGGATTGCAGAAAGCATGCGCAAGATAATGATAGACGACAGGCTCGGTATGCGCTTCGAACGGAAAGAAATGTTCATTCTGGGAGGAACCCTGGAGATCGACAAGGTGAAAGAATCGCATTTGAATAAAGCTTATGAGATCGGGGAAAAAATTGAAAGTTATTGCACAGGCATAACCACTTAAAAATACCTGGCTGATTTATTAAACAACACCAAAAACTATAATGAACGCTATGAAAAAATTTGTACTTGCAGGAATTCTGCTGATGTTGATCACCTTAAATGGTTTTTCACAAATTGAGAAACATACACTCCTGCTGGGCGGAAACGCCAGTTTGAATTTTAATGATGCCTACATGGACAATCCGGTATTTTACGCAAATCCGAATACCGGTCTGTTTTTAACCGACAGGTTATGCCTGGGAGTGTCGCTTCCGCTGCTTTATACCTCCGGCGATTTGTATTGGGGTTTGTCTCCTTTCGGAAGGTATTATTTTAATCCAAAGGGATCAAGAAGTTTATATCTTTCCGCATCGGTCGGGATCACCAGTTTTCTTAATGCAGATCATACCATTCTTGGCAGAGCGTTAACCCTAGGCATCGGACATGTATGGCTTCTCAATAAAAGTGTAGGATTCGAAACGGAATTTCAGGGAAGTACGGACCGGCACGATTTACAGGCTGCCTTATTTTTCGGATTTCAGATTTACTTTAACAAATCGAATGAGTAGAGAAGACCTGATAGACTAAACGGAAATATGTGAGAAGAAGAGGCATTCATCTGATTGAAGAGAGGGCATTGTACCATCGAATTTATTAAACTTAGATTATCTTACCATGAATACGGAAACTGCCCCCCTAAAAACAGCCATCCTGCTTTTTGATAATTATACCGCACTCGATGTGGTTGGCCCATACGAAGTGTTATCGAAAATACCACACTCAAAGGTTTACACGGTGGCTATAATGCCCGGATTATACAGGGACACGAAAGGACTGCAAATATTGGCCGATTATTCGATAAAAGATATGACAAGCCCTGATATTTTTATAATCCCCGGCGGATTTGGTATTGATGCTTTATTATCAAACCAGGAGATCCTATATTGGATCCAAAATGCACATAAAACGAGTAAATGGACGGTTTCGGTGTGCTCAGGTGCCTTGTTACTTGGGGAAGCAGGTATATTAAAGGATTGCAAGGCAACCACACACTGGAATCGAAAGGAACAACTGATGCAATACGGAGCCATCGTGCAAAATGAACGATATGTAAAAAATGGTAAAATCATTACATCAGCGGGAGTATCGGCTGGTATCGATATGTCATTGTATCTTTTGAGCCTGGAGGTAAACGAAATTTATGCAAAAGCCGTTCAGTTAGGAATGGAATACGACCCGAAGCCTCCTTTTGATTCAGGCTCACCAGAGAAAGCTCCGAAAGAACTGGTGGAAAAAATAAGGCAAACAAAATAAAAAAGACGCAACTGTTACCTAAAAGTTTCATCTCTCAGGAAACTATAGATGATGAAAAAACTACTGTTTATTATCTTCTTAACGTTGCTTTGCATAAAGTGTGAAACAGAACATTTCGACATCAATGATCCAGACGTCAGAATTTTTGTTGCCCAATTAAAAGAAGGAACTTACAATTTCTATGAAAAAGGAGAATCAGGTGAGAACTTATGGCTGCTGATGCCAAAGTTTACCAAAAGGCATATCCAGTCGCTTATCTATTTTGCTAAAGATACCGCTCACATTAAACATTTTCCGACAAATCCCATATCATCCCGGACGCCTTATCCCGAAGGAAGAGAATATTTTATTTTAGGAGAATGTTTGCTGTGGACGGTGGAAGGTATAAGGAATAGACATGGGTATGGCTCGCTTGACCCAATTCTGATCGACACTTCCTCGACTGAAAGTGTGAGATTTAGAGGACTAAAAGCACAGGAAATACTTACTGCCAGGGACGCTTATCAAAATTGGTGGAATACTTATAGAAATAGTAATTGGCAGGAGATAAATCCATTGAAAGAAACTCCTTATAAGTGGTTCTAGACACCAAACGATTATAGCCGGCAAAAAATTAATGATCCTGTTAAGCAACGATTTAAGCTGATTAGCATCTAATAGCAAAACGGATGG
>DATBXH010000288.1:0-4144 GCA_036514375.1 Bacteroidales bacterium
TATAATTACGGGGAAGAAACCTCTGTTCCCAGCATCCCTGGCGGTGGATTCTACACCAATGTCAGTGGCTATTCCGGTAATCACTATGGTTGTTATTCCGGCATTTCGCAAAAGCTGTTCGAAATTGGTACCAACGAACATGCTTGCCGTATTTTTAGGAATGACCACATCGATATCCTTTGGTTCAATTGCTAAATCCAATCCGTTAGGAACCTGTTTCATTGACGATATCCTTTTCCTGAAAAAGTATTTTCTTACCGGGGACTCAAATCTTTCAGGCAGCGGGGTAATTTTCGAAAAGAAAACCGGTACATTATGTTCCCTGGCTGATATGATAACACTTTTGGTGTTAGTCAGGAATGATTCGGTATTGAAAATGCCCTGCACAAGCATATTTTGTACATCCCAGACCAAAAGCACAGTTTTGCCGGAATTTAAAATGTTCCTCAATTCATCATCAATTTCCATATCCATCATAATTTTTAATGTTCTTTATTTACTGATATTTGAATTATGTTTTTTTCTGTTTTAGGAAATGAAATAATATCAGTTATTTGATGATATGTCCCCGAAGCGCTTTTGTTATTACCGGAAGTTTGCGGGCATAAAGCAGTGCACCTGCAATACAGGTAATACCTCCAATCAGAATTGTACCGGGAGCTCCGATAATCTTTGCCGCGCTTCCGGCAATAAGACTACCAAATGGAGCAGTTCCCATAAAGGCCATGGTGTAAAAACTCATTACCCGGCCGCGCTTGTCATCATCAACAATTGTCTGCATTAAGGTGTTGCTCGAGGCCATTTGCAGCATCATGCCAAGACCGGTTATCACAAGTAATACCAAAGATAAAAGAAAGTATCGGGATAAAGAAAATAAAATAAGTCCGGTGCCAAAGGTTACGGAAGCAAAAAAAATGATTTTACCAAGACCAATAACGTTTTTCCTCGATGCAAGATAAAGTGCTCCTGTTAATGCTCCCAGGCCGGAGGCTCCCATCAAAAAGCCAAACGTGTGCGATCCACCGTGAAGTACTTCTTTGGCAATAACAGGCATCAATACGGTATACGGCATTCCCATTAAACTGACCAGTGCAAGCAGGAGAATGGTGTACCGGATAGGAACAAGATTAAAAGTATACAGGAACCCTTCCTTAAATTCCTTTAAAACAGGTTTAGTCTCATTCTTTTTTTCAAATGGCTCCACTTTCACTTTCATAAGCAAAAGCGACCAGATAACAAAAACGTAACTTAAAGCATTAAGCAGAAAACAGACTCCTTCTCCTGTGGCAGCAATAAGAATACCGGCTATGGATGGACCCAGAAGTCTGGCCCCGTTAACCATCGAGGAGTTAAGGGCAATGGCGTTGCCTAGATCTTCTTTTTTATCGACCATTTTGATCACAAATGACTGACGTGCGGGAATGTCGAAGGCATTGATGCATCCCAGAAAACCACTTAATAAGATGATATGCCAAACTTCGATCAGTTTGCTAAAAACCAGCCAGGTTAAGATGGCAGCCTGTAGCATAGCTAAAACCTGAGTCGTAATCATGATCCGATAACGGTTCCATCTGTCGGTAAGTACACCTGCAAACGGGGCAAGAATAAATGTAGGGACCTGACCTACAAACCCTACAATACCCAAAAGAAGTACGGATTTTGTGAGATCATAAACCAGCCATGGCATGGCAATACGTTGTATCCAGGTACCTATCAGTGAAACACTCTGACCGGCAAAGAAAAGCCGGTAATTCCGGTACTGAAGTGAACGAAACATAGTTTTCAGCCCGTTCCGTTTAGCCGGAGGATGAGATTCCTTTTCCATTAAAATAGTACTTAAAACGATCTTTTGTTGTCAATCAAAAGTAATTGGATTTTTGGATCAGTTGGATCAGTTATAGGGGAGAGGGATAAAAAAATTTCGGTATTGCTAATGCCGTATAGAAATGCAACGTTTAGTACCCTCTATACTTCTAGCAATACCTACTCCTTTATTTACTGAATAGATTCGGAAAGTTCAGATCCAACACTAAATTTTACATTTTTCTTAGCGGGTATCTGAATGGCTTGACCGGTTTGTGGATTCTTACCGGTTCTTGCTGCACGGTTTACCACAGAAAATGTGCCAAAACCTGCCAAAGCAAGTTTTTCGCCTTTTTTAAGCGTAGTTTCGGTTGCTTTTAAAATAGCCTCCAAAGCTTCTTTGGCATCTTTTTTTGACAAACCGCTCTCTTCTGCAATTGCGTCAATCAATTCTCCTTTGTTCATATAAATAATAATTTTAAGGTTTTAAAACAATGTGAATATAACAGGAATTCTGTTGCGAGATGCCAGATGGCCCGAAAATACTCAAAAAAATAATTTCTGTTAAATCCTAAACCATATTGAACCGGATCAAAGATGATGATTTACAAGTCGAAGAGTGAAAAGATTCGCGGATGAGATAGATTTTACATTACAATTTCTCAGCGTTATAACCTGCATTTTTTAAAACGGAAATAATTTCATATTCACTGATGTCAGAACTCTCTATGGATAGAATTTTCTGTGGATTTGAAATATCTACTTCCCATTTTAAAATTCCTTTCACCTGGTTTAAGGAAGGAGTTACTTTTGCTATACAACCATTGCAGTTGATATTGGTTTTGAACTTCAATATTTTCATTGCTTATATGTTAAAATTGTTTTACTATTGAATGTTAATATGTTTTGTTTTTAAACGCAAACTGTTGCTGACCACCGAAACGGAACTTAAAGCCATGGCGGCTCCGGCTATCATCGGGTTTAGCATATAGCCCCACAATGGGAACAGAACTCCTGCTGCGATGGGAATACCTATAACATTGTATATAAACGCCCAAAACAAGTTCTGATGGATGGTGTGAACAGTCTGTTTCGATATCCGGATTGCTTTTGGGATAAGCTGAAGATTGGACGAGATGATAGTCATCTTTGCTACATCCATGGCAATGTCGGAACCCCTGCCCATCGCAATACTCACATCCGATTGTGCCAGGGCATGCGAATCGTTTATACCGTCGCCGACCATGGCAACTACCTTTCCTTTATGCTGAAGCTCTGATATAAAATCAGCCTTGTCCGAAGGCATCATATCAGCCTTAAAGTTTTTTATCCCTACCTTGCGTGCTACTGCTGTTGCCGTTTGAACATTGTCACCAGTAAGCATGTATACCTCAATGCCCGAATTTTGCAAATTGGCAATTGCCCTGGCCGATGTGTCTTTTATTTTATCAGCAATAGCCATCATAGCAATTAATCCGGTATTACGGGCAAAATATATTACAGTTTTGGCTTCTTCCTGCCAGGAATTCAGCAAGGCAAGATGATTTTCGGGAACCGCTACTTGGTAATCATCCATAAGTTTTTTATTACCAGCCAGAAAAACGTTTTTATCAATTGTTGCCATGACCCCTTTTCCTGCAATGCTCTCAAATTTGTCTATAATGATTGGGCTATCGATGTCAGTTTTTACTAAAGTTTTTACGGCTTCGGCAAGAGGATGTTCCGATCTGGATTCTATGACAAAAAGAATGTGTTTCAGCTCTTTCATTTCTTCTTCCGGAATAGTCCAGATCATATCTGTTACTGCAGGTTTGCCTTCGGTAATTGTTCCTGTTTTATCGAGAACGATAGCATTCATTTTGTGAGCTAACTCAAGGCTCTCTGCATCTTTAATCAGAATTCCTGATGATGCTCCTTTACCGATCCCGACCATGATGGCCGTTGGAGTAGCCAACCCCAGTGCACAGGGGCAGGCAATTACTAAGACCGAAACCATGGCAAGCAACGCATGGGTTATGGCATTCTCCCCTCCAACCGTCATCCAGGTGATGAAACTGATCAGCGAAACAGCCATGACAATAGGTACAAATATTCCTGCAATTTTATCGACAAGCTTTTGTACAGGTGGTTTACTGCCCTGGGCTTGCTGCACCATCTTGATGATTTGGGCAAGAATGGTATCGCCACCCACCTTTTGTGCAATAAATACGAAGCTACCTTTCTGGTTGATTGTACCGGCAAAAACTTTATGCCCTTTTTCTTTTTCTACAGGCAGCGATTCACCGGTTATGGTGCTTTCGTCGATAAACGAAGAACCGGATATCACCTCTCCATCCACCGG
>DATBXH010000289.1:0-4041 GCA_036514375.1 Bacteroidales bacterium
TTCATTTTGGACACCACCAGCTTCATAGTTTCGATGGGGCATGGCGATCCGGCCATAATACCCGTTCTCAGCGAAGAAAAGTTATATTTTGAAAAATTGGGATGTTCCAATTCGGCAATAAACATGGTTGGGACACCATAAAGGGAAGTGCACTTCTCTTTTTCAACTGTCTGCATGACTGTTTCAGATTCAAAGAATTCACCTGGAATCACCATGCACGAGCCATGGGTTATACAAGCCATGTTGGCTAATACCATACCAAAACAATGGTAAAAAGGAACAGGGATACAGACTCTGTCATTTTCGGTATATTTCAGTCTTTCGCCAATAAAGAAGCCGTTGTTCAGTATGTTATGATGAGTTAAAGTAGCACCCTTTGGATGTCCGGTGGTTCCTGAAGTATACTGAATATTGATCGGATCGTCGAACTGGAGAGTGGCTTCACGTTCGCTCAATGCTTCGTCCGATATTTTCTTTCCTGCCTCGATAAACTTTTCCCAATCCTTCTCCATGATTACCGTACGACGTGGATATTCACATTCAGGACGAACATGGTTAAGCATCTCCACATAATCTGTTTTACGGAAATAATGAGAAGCCACCAAAAGATCTATCTTACTTTGTTCAAGGGCATATTTTAAAGCCGAAGCTTTATAAGCAGGGTTTATATTAACCATGATTGCACCTACACGCGGAGTTGCGAATTGCATCAGTACCCACTCAAATCTGTTTGGAGCCCAAATGCCGACGCGATCACCTTTTTTCACACCATAAGCCAAAAGGCTTTTAGCTACTTCTTCTACCTGATCCCACAATTCCTGGTATGTGGCCCTGTAATCCTGCGATGCTACGACCAACGCTTCACAATTTCCATATTTCTGAGCGGTTTGTCGTAAACTTTCGCCAATCGTTTCCCCTTTTAAAGGAATATCACTGACTCCGTGGGCATAAGATAAACTTTGCATAGAATTGTACTTTAATTCATTGATGTTGTAAAACAGGCGTCCAAGTAACTAAAAATTTTTAGGAAATGATACTTTTTTTTGAAAAAAGTAAACTTTCACCTGAATTAGATTAATTTTGCCAAACCCTGTAAGAAAGAGCATCTCGGTAGTTCTTGCAATATATTAACAGATGGTTGGAATCTTTAAGAAAAAGTCGTTTAAGGGATTTTTATTGGCCGCATTTGCTGCACTTTCTGTTTCAAACGTTTATATATTCAGTAAAGCTGCTTTGCTAGTCACTCCTCTTTATACCTTTGGTTTTTACTGGTTTCTTCTGGCCTTCTCATATAACCTGGCATTAATTACGTCCACAGGAAAAATTAAATTGTTTTTTTCGTACCCGACTAAAATATTGAAAGCTATAGTGGTAATTGCAACTTTTGAATTACTGGCTGCCATCACTTTTTATATAGGTATGCAACGTATCGAAAGTCCTTCAGTTGCGTCATTCTTAAATAACACGACACCCGTGTTTGTCACTCTTATAAGTATTCCTCTTTTAAACGAGAAATTCAATAAGTTGGAAACTATAGGCATTGCTGTTACACTTGCCGGTGCCTTTTTGTTAAGCTATTCCGGTAAATTTACATTGAACGGTCTTTTTGTTAAAGGCGCGAACATTATTGTGTTCTCATGTTTACTGGCAGCTGTGGGACTGGTTATTGCCAAGAAAAATATTAAAAATGTAGATCCGTACCTGCTTTCGTTCAGCAGAACAGTCTTTCTTTTGGTTTTTTATGCTCTCGGTCTTTTTCTGACAGCGCAACCAGTAGAGGTTTCCGGCAAGGTATTTATGGATATCGCTTTGGGTTCATTCCTCGGTCCCTTTCTGGGTTCCATATTGCAATATAATGCTTTCAGGTTCATTGAAGTTTCCAAGGAGAGTCTTATTCAAAATACAAACGGATTGTTTGTTATCATAACCGGATATTTATACCTTGGAATATTTCCATTATATGTGCAGATCATCGGAGGTTTTATTACTATTGGAGGCGTAGCAATTATGGTATTCGGCAAACTTTATTACCGGAAACAAAGATATCGTGTTAAACAATATTCTTAAATGTATCCTAAAAAAACCTTTGTTTTTAATCAGTTACAGATGAAACCTTCCATTGTAAAACAAGTATATACAATACAATTTGCTGATTCTTTATTATTTTTACGTGGGTTCCTGCAAGATATAAATTATATAAAATTTAACAGCAAAATGAAACTTCAAACCTCTATACACAGAGTCATATATGTTTTTTGCGTCATGCTTGTACTGACATCTTGCCAGAAATCAGGACCAACAATTGGATTTATGCTTCCACATATGGGCAACAGACGATATGTCGTCGAAAAAGCTGCATTTACTAAAAGGGTGGAAGAATTAGGCGGGAAAGTGATATTTATGTCGGCTGACAATGATGAAGAAAAGCAAATTACGCAGGCGAAAGAAATCTTAAAACAAGGTATTGACGTGTTGGTGCTTGACCCTGTAAACCGTTTCAGAGCGGCAGAAATGATACGGTTAGCACAAGATAAAGATGTCAAGGTAATCTCATACGACAGATTAGTTGCCAATTGCAATGTAGATGCCCTGATTACGTTTGATCCGGCTGCCATTGGAAATCAGATGACCTCCTATGCATTAAGCCGGAGACCGGAAGGAAAATATATCATCTTAGGCGGAGACAAGTCGGATATCAACGCTGTTTTAGTGGGAAAAGCTGTTGAAAAATCATTGGAGCCTGCGATTAAATCAGGGAAAATTAGAATTCTGTACGAGTCTTATCTTGATAAATATTCAGAGGATGATGCTAAAAACGAACTTGCGGCATGCCTTAAACTTTCCATGGAAAAACCGGATGCTATTATTACTTCTGGAGATTTCCTGGCAAATGGTGCTATTGATGTCTTGAGTACTTATGGATGGAATGATGAGGTTTTGGTTACAGGCCAAAATGGAGAATTGGTTGCTTTGAAAAATATTCTGAAAAATAAACAGGCAATGACCGTATACAAACCTGTAAAAAAGATGGCCACTACCACTGCTGAAATTGCTGTAGATCTTTCAAAAGGTAAAAAAGTTAAAAACTTTTTTAAAAGCTCGATATTCAATGGAAGTGTTGATGTACCCTCTACTTTTTTGGATGTAATTACAGTGGATGCTACCAATATAAAAAGTACGGTTATAGCCGACGGTTTTTATACTGACGAAGAAGTTTTCAAATAATACGAAGTTTATTAGTCTGTCTGAGCAGATTTAAAATGTTTATTCATTAAGCTCAGAAGTTTTGCAGGATTAAGAGGTTTAGATATATAATCACAACAACCTGATTCGAGAGCCCGTAACCTGTCTTCTTCCGCTGCATAGGCTGTTTGGGCAATCACCCGCACCTTTGGTTTAATCATTATTATTTGTTCTACAGCATCTAGCCCACTCATGTCAGGTAAACGAATATCCATAAGTACCATTTCAATTTCCGGCTTGGTTTTAACCATTTCAATCGCCTGCATTCCACTTGAAGCAATATAGTATCTGATTTTTGTTTCTTTTAATACCTCAGCCAGATAGGCTGCATTATATTTATCATCTTCAACTATCAGTACCACTTTATCCTTCCAATCATAAGTGCGTTTTGCCGGGACGTTTAATCCTCTACTGTCTGATTTGGCGGGTTGGTATGGCAAGGTAAAATAGAAAGTGCTGCCTTTGCCAACCAAAGAATGCAGCCATAATTTTCCTTTTTGAAGTTCAACAAGTGCCTTTACAATTGCTAATCCGAGCCCTGTACCACCTATTTCATTTGTTAAATAATTGTCTTTGATTTGTCTGAACCTCTCAAATATAATTTCTTGCTTGTCTTCAGGGATTCCTGCACCGGTATCCTTTACATAAAAAAGGATTTCATGATCACTTGCAAGTGAACATCCAAATTCAATGTACCCATGAGTTGTAAACTTAAATGCATTACCAATAAGGTTTATCATGATTTGCTTCAGATGATTAAAGTCAAGGATTACATCATGATATCCTTCCGGCAGGCTA
>DATBXH010000290.1:0-2325 GCA_036514375.1 Bacteroidales bacterium
CCAGGTTAGCTTCAGAGATGCTTATGCCGACGTGTGCCACTCCCAGGTCTGATTGTGCTACTGCATTATTGGCCTTTGCTGCCTCCAGACTAGCTATGGCTTTTTGCAACGCTATTTTATACTCTTTGTCATCGATAATGATAATCGTATCTCCTGCTCTTACCGTTTCATGTTCATTAAACCGTACCTCTCTAATGTATCCGGGTATCCTTGCATTGACAGGATTAACATTTTCTTCCACCTGTGCATCGTCGGTATATACTGTATCTCCCACATGAAAATATATGCTAAGTCCCCAAATGCTAAACATTAAAAGGATGGAACCAAATAAAATTTCATAAATGAGACGGCTTTGCACTCCCTTTATCTTTTTCAATACACTCATACTTGTTTATATTTAATTCTTTGAAATAAATGTTCGTTTCAGGTTTTATTACTTTTCAGGCCAGTTGCCAGATTGTTTCAACAGACAGTAATAGCGATACACGATGTTTATTTGAGCATTACACAATTGTAATTGGGCCGAAAGCAATGCAGTGCTGGCATCCACCAAATCAGTCATGACTGCCAGGCGATTGATGTATTTGTGTAGGACGACAAGGTAGTTGTCTTTAGCCAGCACATAGCTCTCCTGTTCGAATTTCCATTTTTCAATACTCTCTTTATATTTGATTTCAGCTTCATACAATTTTATCTTTACTTGTTGGCTTATATCGTCCGCATTGAGCTCAGCCTGTCTGTAGGCTATTATCGATTTTTGAATATGTCTGGTAGATTTGTATAACGAGGAAATATTGTAAGTCAGTTTCACCCCTATGCTGGAAAAATTCGTATAAATATCCAATGGCGGCATGGTATACAAAAACGGGCGTTGCAATTGCGAACCAGCGTATAACAATATTGAAGGAAATTTTTCCGCTTTTGATAACAGGATATCTTTCCCGGCAACCTGTATCTGATATTGTGCTATTTGCAACTCCGGCAAAGCCGAAGTATTGTTTATGTCAGTTGAAAGTTCCGTTGCCCGAATTGTTTCCCCAAAATTGTACAGGGCAGTATCTGCCTGGATAATTGTTTGCTCGGGTAAAGCCAGTGTTTGAACCAATTCATTGTTTACAATATTGATATTGTTGACTATTTCGTTGATGTTTAGGTTAAAGTCATTAATCTGGAGCTGGTTGCGTACAATATCGTTATGGGTTACCATTCCCTGCTTACACAATGCCTGCGCATTATTCATTCTCGCTTCTGCAAGCGCTTTATTCTGTTCATATACTTTTTTACGGTTATATAAAGTAAGCAGGTCCAGGTATTTTGCAAGTATTAAAAGTTGTATATCTTCTCTGTTTTTTTTGAAGTCCAAGCGAACGATTTGTTCCTGCATCTTCGATTTTTCAATATTCCCTATGATTGATTCTCCTTTGAATACCATCCATTCGGCTTCGAGACTGTATGAGTTGCTTACATGAGGTATAGGCATGGTTTCCTGGTAATTAAACCTGTGATCCCAGATTTGTGCACTTGAGAGATAACCTACAGAGACTTCCCCTGTTATGTCGGGCAACCGGTTATTTTTGGCAATGCCGGTATTTTCTTCCGCCAAGTATATTTGCTCTCGGGCGAACTGAATCTGCTTGCTTTGCTGCTCTGTCAGGCGAAATAATGAATCGATAGTAATCACCGGTGCTTGCTGCGCATGAACTGGATTTGTGACAATGCAATCAAAAGCAACGATAAAAGTATATGGAATAAATTTCAAAGATGTCGATATAACGTTACGAACAAAACTCATGGGTTTAATCTTTAAATTTCGCTAGTGAATATTGATTCATCGCATTTTTATAATGTATGTCGAATATTTTCAGAAAAAAAACTATTATGGCAATAAGCAGACATATTAGCCCGAGAATGTAGTGCAAATCGCGCGCTCCAAGGATAACACTCTGTTTGTATATATTCTCCTGAATTAATTTGGCAGGTACAGAAGAGGTAATCCCATCGATATCTCCAGAGTTGAAAAGTGAACTTGCCGCAGTTTGCCATAAAGTTTGCACCCGGCTGTCTTCGGGTATATATTGACTTGCTATGCTTGTGTAGTGGTATTGTTTAATGTAATCGAATCTATTCATCCAAAACGCCGACGATATGAGTGAACCCATTATATTCCGTGGTGCTAGAGAAAAAAAAGCCCTAGCGCTATTGTCTTTTATTGGTATGTTTACTGACGTAAAATATCCCAGTGATGTGATGCAAATACCATGAGCCGCTGCGCGTATTATCATGGGAAACAAGAAAAAATAACGATTCTCCTCCTCATAAAAAATT
>DATBXH010000291.1:0-11198 GCA_036514375.1 Bacteroidales bacterium
ATCCAAGAGAGAAAATTCTTCCCGGATAATAAAGTTTGGTCACTTGTTTTCTTTCGAAATGCTTTATACCATCACTGCCATATTTGGACATATCGACATCAGTTTTTACATATTGGGCAAACTCTACTTTCTGGTTCAGCAAATCTTTAACACCACCTTTAATTTCAATAAAACGTCCTATTTTTTTACTGATCGTCAAATCAAAAAGGTTTCTGGGACTTTCGTAAATGTCGGGAATGTCCTCCCACTGATCGGACGAGGGTCTACCCACTGCCACAATCCGTTTACCTATAATGTTATAGATTAGATTTACCATAAGCCCATTGACATCACTTTGATAAAACACACCGGCATTCACTATATAAGGTGATTGTCCCTGCAATGGCCTGTTCCGGCTAAGGTCACCAATCCCTGCCTGAATCTTACTTTTAATCAAAGACCCGTTAAATAAAACATTGAAATTTCTAAGACCTAAGAATTCAAGATTTTCCTTAAGTTCTACTTCTAATCCAAAACTATAAGCGGTTTTGACGTTGGCAAAGGAATATTGGGTTGGATTATTCCCCAGGATAGTAAACTCGATGGCATTGGTAAACCGTTTATAAAATAGTCCTAACGAGAAGGTTTCATCAGGAGCCGGATAAAACTCATAACGGATATCATAACTGTTAACATAAGCTTGTTTGATGCTATCGTTACCGTAAATACCTGCGTTCAAATTAAAATCAACAAAATAATAAGGAGCCATTTCCCTGAATTCAGGGCGGTTAACAGTCTTTCCGTAAGCCAGCCTCAGCAAATTTTTTTCCGAAAGATTATAAATTACATTCACCGAAGGAAAAAAGTTTAACGTATCCCTCTCCGGATTTACTCTTATATTAGTCCCATTCTTAAAACTGTGCAAAAACTGTCTGTTTTTTTCTGCGCGTAATCCAAGATTGAATTTTAGCTTGGAAACCGGGATCTTGAGCATCAAATAGGCTGCCTGTAAGTCAGAGCCGGCTTCATACGAATCTGATTTATCCGTGTTTTCTATTAATTTAATCCCGTCTGTTAAATTAAAATTAGCATCAGTAAAAATTTTATCTGGAGTCAAATCTGTACTGCCGAATGTACTGCCGGTAGCACCATATCCAAAATTCCGGGAAGCAAATTCACGGTCCTTCTTTTCATAATATATCCCTGTTTTTAATTCCTCTGAGGCATTCCATAAATTCAAAGATTTTGTAAAATTGAGGGAGCCTGAGAAAAGGTTTTCATCAAGATCTAACCATCTCCTTGATTCGGAGGACAAATCACCGTTTCCTGAAAAAAGTAAAATGTATTTTGTTGTATCGGAAGGACTTCTGATATACCTGTACCGTTTCATATCCGGATCCTTTTTATGAGTGGCAGCATATCCCAAAGTCCAATCGATTCTTACAGATCCGCCTTTTATATTATGAAGTCCTCCAAGTTGTCCGGAATAAATAGATCTGCTTAAAAAACTTAACTCATTCGACCGTATATATCGACCATCATTATACCACTCGCGTCCATCCCTCATGGTGGTGCGGGTGTAACCAATCTGGTTAAAAAGATTACGGAATTC
This sequence comes from Bacteroidales bacterium, assembly GCA_036514375.1. Lineage (GTDB taxonomy): Bacteria > Bacteroidota > Bacteroidia > Bacteroidales > JAAUTT01 > JAAUTT01. The sequence continues at coordinate 1,592 of DATBXH010000291.1, forward strand.
AATCCTGTTATTCTGATTCAGAAATAAGGCCCAGTTATGCAATATCCCAATTTTAGCAGTATTAGTATACTGTTTATCGTGAAACTCATCTACCGGGGAAGAATTATCGGTAGCATAACTATAAATGGTGTATGTGTTGTTCTTTTCAAGGTTAGTGTAATCATTGGTATTACTATATGTTAAGGCTGTAATATTTCCTAAGGACGATTCTTTCATATCAAATCTTCGGGAAATACCCAGTGAAAATCTCTGATCCGGTTTAGCTTTCTGAAGATTTGGCGTCCACGACTTGTTCATGCTCCTGCCTATTTCCGTCACTTTTTGTTGAAGTGCAGGATTCTGGGCATTATTGTAATCCTGCAGATTGGCAGGCATTTCATTTGGTATGGCCCTGAATCCGTTATCGTATCCCAGCCAATCTGTCTTACTACCAGGATATTTATAAAAATCAGCGAATGTCGTACCCTGATTTACTGAAGAACTATAGGAAAAAACAATACTATTTTGATCCGGTATAGCTTTGGTGGTTATTTTAATAAATCCACCTGAATAATCAGATGGAAAATCGGCTTCGGTTGTTTTATAAACGATAATATTATCAATCATCGAACTAGGGATGGCATCAAATGAAAAAGCCTTGGTATCGGTTTCAGAACTTGGTGTGGCGGCATTATTTAACCATACACTGTTATATCGTTGCGATAACCCACGAACAACAATAAATTTCTCATCTATAACCGTTATTCCGGGAATGCGCTTTACAACGTCTGCTGCATCTCTGTCCTGTAACTTAGAAATTAACTGGCTTGATATCCCGTTCGCCAGACCAATACTGCTTTGAACAGTTTTATTGATGGCTACATCGGTACCTGTTTTTCAGGAAGCACTGACTTTAACTGTAGATAAATTTACAGAAGATGAGACCAGAAAAACATTTAAGATAGCAGCATTATTAGCAATAACAGCAACATCATCTGAAACAAAAGAATTATAAGCTACGAAAGTAACCTTTATCCTATAGGTACCTGGCTTTAGGTTTGCTATTCTAAACTGCCCTTCGGCATTGGTAATAACTCCTGTAACGGATCCCTCTATCGAAACACTGGCTCCCATTAAGGTTTCGTTGGTAGCTTTATCCCTTACAATACCTTCTATCGATCCTGTTTGTGCTGATAATTGGAACGGTTTAATAAAAAAGAATAAACAAATTACAATCATGTAAATCTTTAACGGGTTAGCGATCATTGGAATAATTGAATATAATTTTTAATAGTTTTCGCAAACAAAGAAAGGCTTTGATTGTTACCTGAACCTTAAAGCCTGATTAATTTATTCTGTATTAACTATTAAACTTGCGATTAAAAATATTGTATAAGGAACACAAACTTATATGAAACGTTGAATTTTGCTGGTTGTCGTGCTATTTAAAAGCTATTCTTAAAAATCATTTTAATTACGGAATGAAATTTTTGTTTAATGATTAGTTATCATAATTAAGTCAGCTTTTAAACGAACTTAAAAAATTTAAATTTTACCATTCAAAAAAGTAAGATAAAAGATTTTTCTATCTTCAGAAAAAGTTAAATCCATATTAAATTGACCGTATATCCGTATAAACCTAAGCTATTTTAAATCGAAGAAATCAGGACCAAACCGGATGATATAAATTTGACTGAAACATAGCGGATGCTTAATATTTGTCTGATCGTGCCAATATAACTTAGCGTAAGTTTTTGATTGACATCCCGGAAAATAAATCCTCTTTATACTCATTATTTTCGTAAAATGAGTTTTTCTTTGCCATTTTCCCCGTTTCTCCCCTTCACATAATCATGCGGTGCCATACGGGTTTCGTCCCGGAAAGCAATGAAAAAAGTTGTATAACACGAAAAACCCGACCGGAAGGCAATATCCTCCATTTTCATGCCATTGTTTCCTTCGTCCAGCAACCGCTTGGCTTCGGCAATGCGATACCTGTTCACAAACCGGTTAAAGTTGGTCTTTAATTCATCCTTCAGTGCGTGCGAGATGTAGGTCCGGTTGGTGGCCAGTGCCGAGGCCACATCGCTTATTTTTAGTTCAGGTTCCTGCCAGGGCTTGGTTTCTTCAAAATACCGGGTGAGTTCTGCCAGTAATGTAGCTTCGCTATATTTTCTGTGGGCAGGCATGTTTGTGTCAGTCTTTTGAATCCTTGGCTCATTGTACATCAGGCACCCGGCAAACAGAAACCCTGCACCCCAGAACAGTTCCATGGTTATGTGCCATTGACCGGTAAAATGATAAATCATGGAGGCCACACATTCCATGCATGCCACGGAGAAAAGGAGGATAAACCGCATGACCACCCGCTTTGGCACATTCGAAAACTCCTGCCTGGCATGATCTACAATACGGGGGATAAAATAAACCGGCACCACCACAATCGATGCGAGGCCTGCAAGCTTCAGGGCAGATGTTACATCCCAGGCTAAATATGCCATCCTGTAATGCGGATACAACACATGTTCCTTCAGGGTGGTGAGCGTATAGAAATGATCCTGTACTTCGCTTACCGGATCATGCACGTAAAAAGCATACGCTGAAAAAAGACTCTGTATCACCGGAATAATAAAGAAAAAATACGCACCGCGCGGAGGCTGTTCGTCCACGGATGTAAGGTGATGCAGATAAAAAAGGTAAAATACAGGCATCGCCGTAATAGCAGATGGATACACCAAATGCAACGCCATGCTCACCGGCAACCAGTGGGTTTGCCTGGCAAACCCGGTAAGCATCAATATGGAAATGCTCAGGAAAAACAGGAAGGCGTAAAAAAAGGCGTCCGAATGCCTGCGCTTTCTGAAAAAAAGAATGCTCAAGATCGTTGGTACTGCGACACTAACGATTCCGGGTAATAATCGAATAGCTTGCATCTTGTTGAAGGTTATCCAAAAAAATGAAAAATTGTGAATTCTGAAAGTGATTTTGTGAATTCTGAAAGTGAGTATGTCCTTTATAATATACTTTCGGACTTGTTTTTACAGCACGATGAAACACAAAACTTCTTTTTACCGATCAAAATCTGTACCATTTTCTCTTTTGCCGGGGAAGCATTCCCCGAGCTTAGGGAAGCGTTCCCCGGGTTCCAGGAAAGATCCCCCGAAGCGGGGCAGAGACTCACCCGCTTCCGGCGATGAACCCCGGAACCAGGGCGGAGTTTCCCCTCCTTCCGGGAAAGATTCCCCCGCTCTGAACAGAGTTTCCCGGGACCAGGGGAAAGTCTCCCGGAAACAAGTGGAACATTGCCCGGCTTCGGGGAAGGCTCCTCCGGGTCCGGGGAATGATAGCCCGAAATCCGGGCGTGTTTCCCTGACAAATAAGAAACGTTTAATTAAATCAAATTATTATTATGAATAACAAAGATTACATTCCCGATACGGACACTGGCTTCGACCAGTGGCAGTCGGGTTTAATTGAAAATGCGGAACCCAATCTCACGGCCTGGGGTATTCCCACCGAAGACTTTACTGGGTTGAAGGCAAAGCAGGCTCCCTGGGAAAGTGCTTTTGCAAAGTCCAAAAATTTACAAACACGCACCCGGGCAGATGTTCAGGCAAAGGACGATGCCCGTCAGAATTACGAAAAGTCATTGCGCTCCTTTGTATCACAATGGCTGGCCAATAATGCCAAGGTATCGAATGCCGACCGCGAACGTCTGGGTCTGACAGTAAGGAGTAACACCCGTACACCTTCACCGGAACCGGTTACACGCCCGGTGGCTACAATCGATTTTTCGATTCGTCTGCGGCACACCATCAACTTTGCCGACGAAGCAACACCCCGCAGCAGGGCAAAACCCAATGGCATGCACGGTTGCGAGATATGGGTAAAGATCGATGGTGAAGCGCCCAAAGACGCCTCAGAACTCACCTATCTGGCAACAGATACCAATTCGCCTTATGTGGCTAATTTTGGAGGAAAAGATGCCGGCAAGGTTGCCTATTACTGGTTGCGGTGGATCAATACACGTAACCAGCCCGGCCCCTGGAGCAGTACAATAAGTGCAATGATAGTGGGATAAGGGTCCGTTTCCGGGTTAACAGATTTCTCTTAATTAAAAGGCCTTCCGGCTACAAATCCGGAAGGCCTTTTTCCATTAGATACCATCACTACCCTTTGACAAGAACCTATCTTTTTGTAATTTGGAAAACTAAATAAAACCGCTTTTAAACACTAACAATGTCATAGACCACAACCGCCTATGCATAAAGATACAGGAATAAATATGATGGATGGGATAATGGGAATGAGTGGGGAGTCGGGGTGGTACCACAGAAACCTGAAATGAACGTACGCAAACAGATGTCAGAGCTACGCCCCTCAATAAACAGGGAATGTAATCTTTGCTATGAAGATACCGGGGCTACCGCCCCTTCCATTTATCGATACAGGATTTGTTTTAGAGGTGTAGCCTGGACATTTGCAGAACAATAATTAAAGTAAAAGACAAGGGCGTAGCCCTGATATCTTAGTAGAATAAATGAATTAATCAAATATAAGGGGCGTAGCCCTGCAACCTTCGTAGAATAATTTGAAATAACCTAATAAAAGGGGCGTAGCCCTGACATCTAAAACAAGGAACAATGGCAAATACTTACACCCAACTGTACGTGCAATTCGTTTTCTCAGTCAAAGGACGCGAAAACCTTATAAAAGAAAAATTCAGGGACGAATTGGAAAAAGTAATATGTGGAATTGTCACCAATCATAAATCAAAAACATATGCCATTTACTGCAATCCCGACCATACGCATATTTTTATCGGACTACATCCAACCATATCCGTTTCCAAACTTATAGAACAAATAAAATCGGGATCATCCAATTGGCTGAACAATAAAAAATACATTGCCGGAAAATTTAGTTGGCAGGATGGATATGGGGCATTTACCTATTCAAGATCGCAAATCGATAAGGTTGTAAAATACATTTTGAACCAACCCGAGCATCATAAGAAACAATCGTTTAAAGGTGAATATTTGTCGTTTCTTAAGAAATTTGACATTGATTATGATCCTAAATACCTTTTTGAGTGGTATGAAAATTATTAGACATCAGGGCTACGCCCCTTGATAAACCAGGAATATTATCTTTACTACGAAGATAACGGGGCTGTCGCCCCTGTTTTTTATTAATAACCGATCTGTTGTAGATGCCTATCCATTATATTTGTGTAGAACAATAATTAACGTAAAAGACAGGGGCGTAGCCCTGGCATATTTGTAAAATAAATTAAAATAATCAAATAACCGGGAACATTATCCTTGTTACGAAGATAACGGGGCTATCGCCCCTGTCGTTTATCGATACAGAATTTGTTTTAGGAACGTAGCCCTTATATCTTCGTAGAATAATTCGAAATAATCAAAAATCAGACACACTACAAACATTAAATGATATATGATGAGTTTAAGAAAATTTGCAAAGATGGCGGGATGGTCATTGATATTGATGGCCATAATTTCAGGTATTTCGATAGGTTATGCTTATGGAGAAGTATATAAAACTCTTCAAATGGAAACTTTGACGAACAATGGAGAAGAGACTTTAAAACTTTTTCATATTCTCATTTGGGGAATATCCGTGATCCTTATTCTTGATCTAATTGTTGCATATGCACTCTATAGGTTTTTTCTGTTTGATAATAAACCTCTTTCTATGCTTTCGGCTTTTTTCAGAGTAGGGTACACATTCATATTTGCAATAGCCTTTTATTTTTTACTTAGAAGCTTTCCGATACTACTGACAAATAAAAAAGTCGCTATTGATAATTTTGACCGGTTTCAATTTATTTGGACGTGTGGCTTGGTGGTTTTTGGCTTGCATTTGATTGGAATCGGGATTCTAATGAAGCTGCATAAAAAAATACCCGGCATATTGTGGCTAATTACCATAATAGCCGGAGTATCATATGCGGTATTACACCTATTAAAAATTACAACTCCTTCTTCGAAACAACTCATAACTGTTTTGCAGTTGATTTTGGTCTTGCCGATGATGGCAGGGGAATTAGGCCTTGCAATTTGGTTGATAATTAAAGGAGGAAAAGCCAGCTACTAACCTTGGGGCAATTGTCGTTGAGCTCAGACTGTGGTCAATCCTCATCTTCTCCCGCAAATTTTTCAGGATATGGTTGGGCACCTTTCATGGCATACCAGAGAATATGGTTGAACAGATCGTCGTTGCCGGTATCGATACCGTCGAACTGGGGATCCAGACTTTGCCTGGCATAATGAAGTTCTCTCCCGTGCAAGGCGGACAGCGGAGGGTTCATTTCATTCAGCGGGATGTTGTTGTTGAGCGCCTCGTATGGCGTGTCGTTGCATTCGCCGGTGAAGCAGGAAAACATGGGTAACGCAATAGCATCCTGAATATTCATGGGCGGAATGCCCAAGATCTGTTCGATCGTTCGGACCATAGAAGGTTGATTGTAAGCATCGTGAATGGTTTGTTGTCGTTTCGAATACGGACTTATCACAAGGGCTACTGTTCGGTATGCTGAAACATGGTCCCATCCGTTTTGCGAGTCATCTTCAACGGAGAAAATAACCGTATTTTTCCAGAACCTGCTGTTGCTAACTGCCTCTATGATTTTTCCCAGAGCGATATCATTATCGGCTACCATGGCCCGCGGCGTGGGCATCCCCGGACGGGTTCCGGCTGTATGATCGGATGGGAGTGCCATGATCATTAACTCGGGAAGCTGGTCACCATCCATCGATTCGAACTTCTTCAATTCCCGGATAAAAGCATCGGCCCTTTGCATATCAGATATCTTATGGGTTTCTCCTGCAAATACCGGACTCAGTATTTTCTCCACCGTAGAAAGTGTGGTCACATTCTTTACCTGAATAGGATTGCCATTCCGGTACGCGTTATAAAAGTCTGTCCAGGTAGTGGTGTCGTTAAAAACAGGCGTTGCGGCCTCGCCATACATACGTACTGTTTTCCCGTGACGGATAGCATGGTCCCATAAATAACCGGTAGGGGCATAAACCAGGGCATCAGTCTGAATATGCGGATAACTCCGAAACCAGGCACGTACGTTCTTTTCAACATAATCGGTAACGATTGCCGCATCCGTCCATTGATGGCCTTCGGCAGAACATTTCCCTGATACAAAAAAATTATCCAGTAATCCAAAATCGGCAGCAAGCTTATGCACATTCGGGGTAACCTCCTTACCAAAGACACAGAGAGTTGTGTCGCCATTTCCCTGTTTCATGTCGCCCAGGACCTGATCATACGTACGATTCTCCCGGATAATGTACAGCACATGTTTAAATACCGACGGTTCTCCTATTCTTTCCGGAACCGGTTGCGGCCGGATTCCGTTTCTGGGAGACAACTGCAGTGAACTGAGCCGTGAAAGCTGATTCATGGCTATTACGGTTTGTGTGTATTCCTTTAACTTTATTTCGTCGGGAATGTTTATCACCGAAACAGAAGCCAACATGTGGTGCGAATTATAGGCTGAAACATGGAAATCCCGGCTTATCACCGGCAGCGTAGCTCCTTCACCCTCCAGGTTCGTAATAAATAGTCGTTTATCTTTTGAGATGCTGACGGACGAGGGGTAGGCTCCTGTTGGAATAAAACCACGGACGATACTTTCTGCTGATTTTCCTTTTTTACTGGATTTCGTCCCAAGTTCCACGACAGCAACTGCATTGTCCAGCCCGTTGGCTACGAACAATGTTATCCCGTCGTCAGAAATTGCAAGGCCATCTGGGGAATCGCCAAAATATGGATTTATATGGCCCTGAAGTCTAAGGGAAATGGATTCGACAACTTTCCAGGAGGTTGTGTTGATTACACTTACCATGTCGCTATTAGAATTGGTAAGGTAAATAAAGTCACCCAGGTGGTCGGCGATAATTTCATTCGGATGAAGTCCAACCAGAATCTCCTTCAGTAGTTTACCTGTTTCCGGGTCAAATACACTCACGCTGCCCTCACGGACAGCCGCTGTGGCAGTATCAACACGTGCCAGTCCCCATGGCACCCCGGCCACATTTTTGTCATTCGTTTCGGGGATACGGCCTGCCCAGTTCGTGACGTATAACCTGCCTTTTGCATAAGTAATCCCATATGGAGCTACACCTGTATTCTGTGTCCAGATGATATCACCGGTTTCTATATCCTGTTTAATAAGCTGATTATTCCCGTTAAGAACTACATACAAATACGGCCTTCCATTTTCGGTTTGTATCAGAAGCTCGTTGGGCAAGGCCATGTCAGCTTTATTTCCGGCTTTGTACTCAAATAGCTTTGAGATTTTTGCATCTGTTCCGGTCCATCCTGCCATTGCCACATACGACCTTTGTTTTTTATCTACCGTGCTCCAAAGCACATAAAGCTCATTACCCTTCTGGTACCAACGGATACCGGAATAAGTATTCATACTGCCGGTGAGGGAATCCTTGAAAGACAAGGTATACTGAATTTTAAGATCGGCGGTGCGGACAAAGAAAACGGAATACCGTTCCTCCACAGCCAGCCATTTTCCATCCGGAGAAAGGGCACAATCCAGGGCATGATTCTCCAGCGTGGTATCACCAAAATAAATCTGGGTACCAGCAGGCCGGAGAATCCGGTCATACGGAAGCGCAATCTGACTGCGATGCGCGTTTTCCTTGTCCTGACCGTAGGTATTTATGATTAGTGAAAAGGCTGCACAAAGGGCAATTATAATTTTCATTGTTCTTTTTTTAGTTGGGGATAGAGAATAATCGATTTTATCATCATTGGAAGGTTCAAACTAAATAAATTTAGCTGAAGTAAACTTTAAAGGAATATTAATTTTAGGTCCGGGTAAGTAATAAAAAAGCTGTAAGTAAAAAATAATTTTACTTACAGCCATGGTATTTACCGGACAACTCCAACGTTGCTTTAATTTATTTTACGGGGGCATAAATAACCCCCATCTTATCAAGCTCATCTCCGCAACGGCCATGAAAACCTACAATCTGCCATCCCGAGGGCGCTGTGTAGGTAACTGATGTACTTGTAGCAGATCCGCCACCAAGTGTACGTCCGAGATTCGTAGTGAATTTGATGTAAAATACACGGGTATGCCCGCTATATGAGCCGGAACACATATAAACCGAAGTAACATATTCACCGGACTGAAGAGTCAGCGAATTGGCTGTGCCGCCTGTACCTCCGTGTGTAAAAGTCGTTCCATTACTAAGTGTGAGATTTACCTGATCGACACGGCTACCGGTTTTGATTCCAATGGAGCTTACTTTAGGGCTATCGGGCAAAGAGTTGGCATCATTATAACTGGTTCCATGAGGGCCTCCAAACTGGTCACTGAAACTAAGGTTACTTGCCAGAGTATATTTGAACTTCGTATAGGCCGGGCGATGATCTGAAAGCATATACCCGTTGCTGGTGCGAAACATGGCATCCTCCAGGGTATAAACAAGGGGAGTAAGTGTAATAAACTTATTACTTCTGTAAAAAATCTTGTCTACCACTTCACAACTGAAATCTGATGTCAGTATAACAGAGGTATCAGCACATACCAAATCACCAGAACCCAGGGCAGGAGGAATACCTCCTT